>JAGREI010000320.1 GCA_020446625.1 Erythrobacter sp. | reverse complement strand
CGATCGACATGTTGCAGACCGTCAGACGGCCCTCGATCGACATCTCCTCGAACACGTTGCCGCGATATTCGATGACGTGGCCGGTGCCGCCAGCCGTGCCGATTACGCCGATGATATGCAGGATCACGTCCTTGGGCGTGACGTAGGCGCCGAGCTTGCCTTCGACCCGAACCTCGAACGTCTTCGACTGCTTGAGCAGCAGGGTCTGCGTCGCCAGGACGTGTTCGACTTCGCTGGTCCCGATGCCGAAGGCCAGCGCGCCGATCCCGCCGTGGCAGGCGGTGTGGCTGTCGCCGCAGACGATGGTGGTGCCGGGCAGCGAAAAGCCCTGTTCGGGGCCGACAACGTGGACGATGCCCTGCTGGCGCGCGGTCGCATCGAAATAGCGCACGCCGAATTCCGGCGCATTGCGTTCCAGCGCGGCCAGCTGGTCGCGGCTTTCCTCGTCCGCGATGGGGACGCGCTTGCCCGCCGCATCGAGGCGCGCGGTGGTGGGCAGGTTGTGATCGGGAACGGCCAGCGTCAGTTCGGGGTGGCGGACCTTGCGGCCCTTCATGCGCAGCCCCTCGAACGCCTGCGGGCTGGTGACTTCATGGACGAGGTGGCGATCGATGAACACCAGGCAGGTGCCGTCGTCGCGCCGCTCGATCACGTGGGCGTCGAAGATCTTCTCGTACAGGGTGCGCGGTTTGCTGGCCATGGCGTGCCCCTTAGCGCGCGCGGGGGGCTGCGCCAAGGGCGCTCGGGGCGGCTGCAAAAATCCTTTTCTGCGGTCTTGGAAAGTTCATGTTTCGCAGCTAATTTACACGCATGTCAGCCAGCCGCTTCGCCATTCCGATCCGCATCCTGCCCGAAGACATCGATTTCATGGGCCATGTGAACAATTCGCGCTACCTGAACTGGGTGCAGGACGTGGTGCTGGGCCACTGGCGCAAGCTGGCCCCGGCAGAGGAAAAGGCGCGGCTGGCCTGGGTCGCGCTGAAGCACGAGATTACCTATCGCAAGCCCGCCTTCCTCGATGACGAGGTGATTGCCGAGACGGTGCTGGAAAAGATCGCCGGGGCGCGCAGCTTCTACAACACCGTGATCAAGCGTGGCGAGGACGTGCTGGCCGAGGTGCAAAGCATGTGGTGCTGCATCGACGCGCAAAGCCTGCGTCCGGCGCGGATCAGCCGCGAAGTGGCGGAAAAGTTCTTCGGCCTGACTCGCGACTAGCCCGCAATTGCGGATGGCCGGCCCGCCTTGCAGCAGGCCGGCCATCGCTTTCATCGTCAGCCGTTACGGGTGGCTGCGCCCGTTGCCGGAGCCGTTGCTGCGGTCATCGCGATCGTAGCGGTCGTCACGGTCGCGGCGCGAGTCGCGGTGGTCGTCGTCGCGGGTCGCCCGGCGCAGCGCGGCCTGCACCTGGTCGATGCGGGTGTTGAGCGCGGCCAGTTCGCCACGGTTGAAGCCGCCCCGCGCAAACCGCGTGTACATCGACTGGAGGCCGTCCACCTGCACCTGCAAGTCGCGCGCCTCGCGCCGGGAGATATCGCCGGTCCGCACCGCGCGATCAACCTGCCGGTCAAGCTGGGAGATCTCGCCGCGCAGGCCCTGCGGGTTCCACACGGCGGCAGAGGCGGGGGCGGAAGCCAGCACACCGACAGCCAGGGCCAGCGGCGCAGCGAAAAGGAAACTCTTGGTCATGGTGGTACCTTTCACATTCACCGGCGGGAGTGCCGATGGCTTGCTTATGGCAGCATTTTTCCCGTTTGAGCGTCGCCTTTGGTAAGATTGTGTCGCCATTTCGCGACCAAGCTTTCCGAAAGCTGCACGTCGCGTCGCCCTTGCGTCAGCCTTTTCCTCGCCCCTGCGGCGGCCTATATTGCCCGCCATGACCATTCTCCTCCCTCTGCTGATCGTGCTCGCCAGTGCCCTGGCGATGGAGGGGGTGGCCTGGGCCAGCCACAAATACGTGATGCACGGGTTCGGCTGGGGATGGCACCGCGATCACCACGAACCGCATGACAAGCTACTGGAAAAGAACGACCTGTTCGCCCTGGTCGGTGCGGCTATGAGCATATCCATGTTCGCCGTGGGCAGTCCGCTGGTACTGGGGGACAGGGCCTGGTGGCCGGGGACGTGGATCGGGCTGGGGATCCTGGTCTACGGGATCATCTACACGCTGGTGCACGATGGCCTGGTGCACCAGCGCTATTTCACCTGGGTGCCCAAGCGCGGCTATGCCAAGCGGCTGGTGCAGGCGCACAGGCTGCACCATGCGACGGTGGGCAAGGAAGGCGGGGTCAGCTTCGGCTTTGTCTTCGCCCGCGATCCGGCCAGGCTGAAGGCGGAGCTGAAGGCCCAGCGCGAGGCCGGGATCGCCGTGGTGCGCGACAGCGCGGGTGGATGATTTTCTGCGCTACCGCTTCGCTACTTGAGCGCGGGTTTTCTGCGCTACCGCTTCGCTACTTGAGCGCGAGTTTTCTGCGCTACCGCTTCGCTACTTGAGCGCGAGCTTTCCGCGCTACCGCTTCGCTACTTGAGCGCGGTTATTCATTCCGCGTGGCGATCCACGCGCTGACACACACGATGCAGCCGATCCCCAGCAAGGCCCAGGGATAGCCCACCGCCCACCAGGTCACCGCGCCGCTGACCGCCAGCGTCAGGATCGCGGAAGCCTTGGCGCGGCGCGAGATCGCGCGGCGTTCGCGCCAGTCGCGCAAGGGCGGGCCGATCACCGGGTGCGCCAGCAGCCTTTCCGCCCGTTCGGGGTTGCCGCGCATGAAGCAGTAGACCGCGCCGAGGAAGAACACCGTCCCCGGCATCATCGGCACCAGCAGGCCCAGCCAGCCGAGCCCGACGCAGACCACGCCTGCCGCGATCCACAGCCGGCGCGCCACGGTCAGCCCGCCGCGATCCGCGCGGCGTGTTCGCGCACCAGTGCGATCATGTTGGGAACGCCCTGCGTGCGGTTGGAGGAGAGCTGGTTCCTGAGGTCGAAGGGGGCAAGCGCGGCAGCCACGTCCAGCGCCGCCACTTCGGCGGCGGGCCGATCCTGCACCGCGGCGATCACCAGCGCGACGATGCCCTTGGTGATCGCGGCATTGCTGTCGGCCAGGAAATGCAGGTTCGCCGCATCACCAGTAGGATAGACCCACACCTGCGCCGAACAGCCGCGCACCAGCGTGGCGTCGGTCTTCAGCGCCATGGGCATGGGTTCCAGCTCGCGGCCCAGCTCGATCAGCAGGCGATAGCGTTCGTCGCCGTCGAGGAAGTCGTATTCTTCGTGAATGTCTGCAAGTGTGCGCATGGAAAAGCGCATCTAGTGCTTCCGCGTCAGAGGTCCACCCCGCTTGCGATGGCTTCCAGCTTGCGGATGCGTTCCTTCATGTCGGCAATCTCGATCCGCGACAGGCCCTCGGTCGATCCGCCCGCCAGTTCGGGCGGGACGTGTCCCAGTTCCAGCTCGCGGTTCTTGAGCGCGAGCCAGCCCTGCCAGCCGAGCAGCGCCCCGGCGGTGACCATGGCCAGGGCCAGGAGGGTGCTGGCGGCGATCAACAGGTCGATGTGCGTCATGGAATCCTCCCTTCGGGAAGCGGTGAATTACTGCGCGGGTTCGCGCAGCAGGGGTTGGGAATCGCGCAGGCTTTCGATCTGCGCGGCGATGTTGGAGCCACTGTCGGTGGCAATGCGTTCGAGCACGCGGACGCGGTCTTCCAGCAGGCTGTCGGCCTGGCGTTCGGTGCGCACCTGCTGGGCCTTGGCCTCCTCGATCCGGGCCTTCAGTTCCAGCTTGCGTTCCTCGTGCTGCACCACCCGGCGGTGAACCGTCAGCGCAAAGGCCACGCCCACCATCACCAGCGTCAGCACGAAAGCGAAGATCATCGGCAGTTCGAGGTCCATCAGTTCGCTCCTGCCTTGTCGCGCAGGCTCTCGATCTCGTGAGTCAGGCGATAGCCGCTATCGGTGACGATGCGTTCCACATTGCCAAGCCGGTCCTTCAGCGAACCGAGTTCGGCGCGCAGCTGGGCGTTTTCCTGCGTCAGCAGCTTTACCCGCTCCTCCGCCTCGGTGCTGCGGGGATAGACGGCCTTGCCCCAGCTGTTTTCCAGCGGATAGCCGTTCTTCACCCGGATCCAGGTGGTGGCCACCCAGCCGATCGACAGCGAAACCACGCCGACGCCGATGAGCGGGGCAAGTGTGCCAAGGGTTGCAACGTCCATCAGGCTTCCTCCCGATCCTTGAAGTTGAGCGGTACGCCGCTGTCGGCGGTGGTGCCATTGCCGGCAGGCCGATCGCGCAGCGCCTCGATCTCCTCGGCCAGCGAATAGCCGCGGTCGGTGACGATGCGTTCGAGCACGGCGAGGCGATCCTCGCTGGCTTCGAGCCGGTCGGTCAGCAGCCGGTTCTCGGCCTTTAGCTGCACCACCTCGTCGCTGTCGCCGCGGTTGCGGCTGCGGCGGCGGTGGCCGCGTTCACGCTCGGGTTCGGGCAGGCCGTGGCTCGCGCGGATCCACGATTTCACCACTCCGGCGATCATGGCCATGGCGATGATCGCCAGGATGAAGGCAGGTCCACCAAAGCTCATTGCGAAAGCTCCCTATCGCGCAGGTTGAGCGGCACGCCGGTGTCGGCAGGACGATCCCGCAGTGCCTCGATCTCCTCGGCCACGGCGTAACCCTTGTCGGTAACGATGCGTTCGAGCACCACCATCCGGTCCTGCATCTTCTCCAGCGTGGCGACCAGCTGGCGGTTCTGTTCGAGCAGGCGCGCATCGTCGCGCGGCTGCGGCTTTTCGGTCTTGCCGCCCCACTCGTCTTCCAGCGGATAGCCGTGGCGGGCGCGGATCCAGTTGTTCATCACCCAGCCGAAAGTGCAGACGGCGACGATGGCGATCACGAATTCGGGGCTGCCCCAGTTCATCACACGTTCTCCCGGCGACCGAGGTTCAGCGGCACGCCGCCGGCATCGTCCACCCGCCGCAGGTCGCGCAGCGCCTCGATCTGGGTGGCGACGTCATAGCCCTTGTCGGTGACGATGCGTTCGAGCACCTGCACCCGGTCTTCCAGCCGCTGGATCTGGCTGGCGTACTGCGCAGCGCGTTCGGCGGTGTTGGCGGCCGTTGCATCGACCTGCATCTCCACCATCCGCTGCTTGTGGCGAGTCCACAGCGCGGTGATCGGGATGCCGCAGCCCATGATGATGGCGACGATCGGGATCAGTTCGCCCATGTCGGAATTCCCCCTTCAAGTGTGGTGCGCGGATCAGCGCAGTTGTTCGATTTCCTGCGACAGGCGCGGATTGCCCGAGACGTAGAAGTGTTCCACTTCGGCCAGGCGGCGGTCGATGTCCTTCATCTGCGCGCGGATCTGCCGGGCAGTACGCTTCGGGCTCTGCCGGACGCCCTGCCAGTAGCGGGTTTCCTCCGGCGCGCCGTAGAGGTTCGCGGGCTTCTTGCTCAGCAGCATCCCCATCACCAGGTAGGCGAGCAGCGGCCAGCCCAGCGTCATGGTGAGCACGATGAACCCCAGCCGCACCCACAGGGCATCGACCCCGGTATAGTCGGCAATCCCGGCGCAGACGCCCATCAGCTTGCCGTTGAGCTTGTCGCGGTACAGCGTGGTGCGCGGCGTGTTCATGCGCGGTCTCCCTTCTTTTCAGCGAGCAGTTCTTCCAGCTCGCGCAGCGGTACGTTGTCGATGGCGCGATCGTGGCGCAGCCGCGGCGGCTGGAAATCGGCATTGTCCGAAGCCACCAGCCGTTCGACCGTGTCCATCCGTTCGTCGAGGCGCTTGGCGAGCTGGTACAGCTCTTCCAGCAGGGCCTCGTCATCGGTGGTGATGGTGGCGGCGGTCTTCCACTTGGTGATGTAGTGGAGGATCACCCAGGGCAGACCGATGAAGATCGCCGGAATGATGATGACTTCTTCCACGACTTATTCCCCTTCGTTCTTCTTGAGATCGTCGCTGGTCAGGCCGAGCGCGCGCTTCATCTCTTCCAGTTCGTCGTTCACCTTGTCGCTGCCTTCCAGCGCGGCGAACTCGTCGGCCAGCGTGCGCGGGCCGTCCTGGCCGATGGAAAGCGCGTCGGCGCGGCCTTCGGCATAGTCCACCCGGCGTTCGAGCTGGTCGAACCGGGCATGGGCATCTTCCACCCGCTCGTTGGTGAGCAGGCTGCGCAGCTTCACGCGGTTTTCCGCGCTTTCCAGCCGGGCGGCGATCTGCGCCTGGCGGCTGCGGGCTTCGCGCAGGCGGTTCTGCAACTTGGCGATATCCTGCTCGTAGGCGCGCAGCGCATCGTCGAGCACCTTGATCTCCTGCCGCAGCTGGTCGCACATGTCGCTCGCCTTGCGCTTTTCCATCAGCGCGGCGCGGGCCAGGTCCTCGCGGTCCTTGCTCAGCGCCAGCTGGGCCTTCTCGGTCCAGTCGGCCTGAAGCCGGTCCAGCTTGACGGTGTGGCGGTGCATTTCCTTCTGGTCCGCGATCGTCCGTGCCGCGCTGGCGCGCACTTCCACCAGGGTTTCCTCCATTTCGAGGATGATCATGCGGATCATCTTCGACGGATCGTCTGCCTGGTCCAGCAGCTCGTTGAAATTGGCGGCAATGATATCGCGGGTACGAGAGAAAATGCCCATCAAGGGTCCTCCGGGTTGAAGCGAGTTTCCAGTGGGAGTGGGGCTGGTGCGCAGACGCTCGATCTCGCGACCGAGGCGTGATCCTGCATCGACCAACCGGCTGCCCACCGGCGTCAGGGGATTGCGGGCCGAATCGGTCACGCCAGTTCCACGAACGGAGCGCCGACCACCACCGAATAGGTATCGGGCGTGGGCAGCATACCTGCAAATACCGTGAAAGCGACCATCGCGGCCACGCTCACCAGCGCGGCATGGCCGAGCTTGCTGGCGAAGAAGCTGTGATCGAACATGGGTGTAACCTCCGAAAGAGTGTGTATGTCCGATGAAGTGCAAGCGGCGTGCCAATTCTTGGAAATAGCTAAATATCAAGAGGTTATGGATTTATCGCAGATTGCAATGTGGTCCATTTTCCCACCAGGTGGTGAAAATCACCAACTCAGGGGGAATTTTCCGGCGGGTCGCGCATGGGAAGGCCCAATTGCCAGCCAAGTCGGTCTGCCACCCGGTCGTGGGCATCGCCCAGGCCCAGCCGTTCCGGGCCTGCGGGGGAAGCGGGATGGAAGGTGCCGAACAATCGGTCCCACACGATCAGGAAGTTGCCGAAGTTGCTGTCGGTTTCGGGCTGATGTGCCGAATGGTGATAGCGGTGGAGCGCCGGGGTGGCGATAACCAGGCCCAGCGCCCGCTCCAGCCGCGGCGGCAGGCTGGCATCAAGGTGCTTGAATAGCGTCCCGGCGAACAGCAGGAAACCCGCCAGCAAGGCGGCCCAGGCGGGCAGGCCGAGGGCGATCACCACGCCATAGTGGAACGGCGCGGTGATCAGCACTTCCGCCGGATGGTGGCGCAGGCCGGTCGACAGGTCGAGCGCGGGGTCTGCGTGATGCACCCGGTGGATACGCCACAGCGGCGCGAAGGCGTGCGACAATCGGTGGAGCCAGTAGAGCACCAGCGTCTGCCCGGCGAGCGCCACCAGCAGCACCAGGGGCCAGGGCGCCGCCCAGCGATTGAACAGGCCCCAGCCGCGATCCGCTGCCAGCCCGGCCGCCGCCAGCAAGCCCAGGGGCAAGGCGGCGAGCAGCGCCATCCCGAACAGCCAGAGGGCAAAGTTGACCAGGTTGCGCTTGCTGCCCTTCGCCGCCGCCGCCGTGCCGGACGGGCGGGCTGCCAGCAGCTCGATCGCGGCGAACAGGACGATCAGGCCGCAATAGATCAGCAGCGCCTGTGCCGAGAGCATTCTCGCCAGCCCTTCGCCATCCATGCCTGCGAGCGATGCCATGGCCATGGGATGGCGCATGGATGGCGGGCATTGCAATCGAATTCGGCCAGGACTAGGCTTCGGCCAATCGGCTTTCCAGCGAGGAGTTACCCATGCGCGCACGCCTGCTTTTTGTCGTTACTGCCATCGCTCTTCCGGTCTTCCCGGCCATGGCTGGCCTGCCGGTTTCCACTCCCGGCCCTGAAGTGGGCGCGGGCCTGGGTGCACTCGCCGCGTTGAGCGCGGGCTACACCTGGCTGCGGGTGCGCGCACGCCGCGGTTGACGGCGCGCCGCCGGGCCGCCGACGGGATGGCCGGGGGAATGTGAAGCTTGGCTAGGAACCTCGGCCGATTGTTCGGCGGCAGGGCGGAGGTGTTCGCCGTCGTCCTGGTGGTGGCGGCGCTGAATGCTGCCTCGCACCGTATCATCGCCTCGCTTGCGAACGGGTGGTTCGATGCCGCCCTGTCGCTGTTCAACCTGAGTGCAATCGTCTGGTTTGCCCTGTTCGCGATCGTGCGGATCGGCTTGGAAGACGACGACAGGCCCGCATCCCGCGCTGACTACACGATCGCCGGGCTGATCCTGCTGGCTTGCCTCCTGCCCACCCGCATTCCTGCATTGGCGGGCCTGCTTGCGGGGGCGGGCTACCTGCTCGCCACTTCCGCGCCCGGCAGCGTGCCACGCCGCCTGGCCACGGTCGCGCTGGCACTGGGCGGGCCGCTGTTCCTGGGGCCGGTGGCGCTCAACCTGTTCGGCAGCGAGCTGCTGCCGCTCGATGCCTGGATCGGCGGGACGCTGTCGGGCCATCCGGTGGTGGGCAACGTGATCCAGACGCCGCTGGGGCAGCCTGACCTGATGATCATGCCCGGCTGTTCCGCCTTCAACAACCTCACCATCGTGCTGCTGCTGGCGCTCACCCTGGCGCAGCTGCTGCAAGTCCGGTTCGGGCGGCGGATGGTCACTGCCGTTGGCAGTGCCTGCCTGGCCATGATCCTGCTCAACGGATCTCGGCTGGCGTCGATGGCAATCTGGCCGGAGCATTTCGACTGGCTGCACACCGGCGGCGGGGCGGTGTTGTTCGGCTATGCCGCGCTGCTGGTGATGGCGCCGATCGTGGGTTTCGCGGTGCTGCGGAGCGCGCGCGATGCGGCCTAGCCTGATCCTGCTTGCGGCGCTTTGCCTGGCGACGCTGGGTTTGCGACTGGCGGGCGCCGGAACCGATCCGCGCGCCGACCAGGACCGCTTCCAGCAGGATCTGGCCAGCCGCCTGCGCGCCCAGGGCTTTGCCACGCACCTGATCGCCGGGCCGCCATTGCGCTATGTCGAAGCGGAGAATTCCGGCTGCACGCTGCGGGCGGCGGCGGAAATCTGGCACGGCGCGCGGCAGACCGCCTTTGCGGAACTGGCGCCCGGCCTGGGGGCGACGACGATCTACTATCGCGGCTGGGTGGACGAATACCCGCGCGTGCAGCCGTTGCTGGCCCAGTATGTCCAGCGGCACCTTGCCGGTTACGGCATCGGCATCGCCATTT
>JAGREI010000319.1 GCA_020446625.1 Erythrobacter sp. | reverse complement strand
GCCGCAGCGAGCCTTGCGAGATGGCCAGCGTCAGGCTGTCCATCACGCGCACGAAGGGAATGATGCCAGAGGTCTTGCCGTTGAGGCCCACCGGCTCCCCGATGCCGCGCACATTGCCCCAGTAGGTGCCGATGCCGCCGCCCTTGGAGGCGAGCCAGACGTTCTCGTTCCAGGTGCCGACGATGCCGTCGAGGCTGTCCGACACCGAGTTGAGATAGCAGCTGATGGGCAGGCCGCGCCCGGTGCCGCCGTTCGACAGCACGGGGGTGGCGGGCATGAACCACAGGTTGGAGATATAGTCGTAGATGCGCTGCGCGTGCTCCTGGTCGTCGGCATAGGCATCGGCCACGCGGGCGAACAGGTCCTGGTAGCTTTCGCCGGGCAGCAGGTAGCGGTCGGTCAGCGTTTCCTTGCCGAAATCGGTCAGGTTGGCATCGCGCGCGGCATCGGTGACCACGGTGAAGCGGCGATCGCGCACTGCCTTCGAATCGAGCGGCGCGGCGGCGCTGGCGGCAGCCTTGGCGACGGTCGCCATCGCTTGCGTGGCAGCATCATCCACCAGCATGTCGCTGCCCGTATCCTTGCGTTCCATGTTCATTGCCTTTGTCCCGGCCTTGCCGCCGCTTTCCTTGGGAGCGGGCGCCTTGGCCGCCGCTGCCCCTGCCATACCATCATCCATGCCCAGCGCCGACTCGTCCGAATTGCGAAATTCCATGTGACCTGTGTCCCCATTTCCCTGTTCGGCGCGGCGACCCGTGCGCCGTCCAAGCTGCTTTCGACCCGTCCGCGAGCGATTCGAAACCGGCACGCTGCCAGCCAAATCGTCCGCTTGCATCGGCAGGCAGGCACTTATCCCCCGCCAGCCCGATGGGTGGTGGCAGGAGCGTCCAGAGCGAATCCGGCACCCTTGCGCCAGATGGGGCGCGAAGGTTGCGAAATCTAGGTCTAGTAGGTTGCCCCGCCAAGCCGACCACCATCCCTTGTGAATCAGCCGCGACTCGCGTGCAAGAGCGTTAATTTCGATTTACCGCGCGCGTGCACTTGTCCGCAGGGTGTATGGTGCCAGCAACACGCCGCGACGCGCGGGAAATCCACGACTCGCGAGCTGCGCAAGGGGCAAATTCAATCTGCGGAAAAAATCCTGTGCATGCGCGACATGGCGAATCAAATGAATCAGGATGGGCAACAATGTGAGGTTTTGCCGCAGGCGCCTGCCCGACAGTCTTGTCGCGAGGGCTGCCGGCGTGGCATTATCATCAGGCAAAGCGGGTCGGAGTGAACCATGGTCGCAATGTTCAAGGCACTGCCGTTCGGCATCTTCCTCACCTTGCTGGTGGCGCTGTTCATCGGTTCGGGCGGGTCGAGCGGCGGGATGCTGCACGTCTTCCACTTCAACGTGACGGTCCACGACCTGGGTCTGGACGTACGCCTGTGGTGGAGCTGGACGCTGTTCCTCGCCGGAACCGGGCTGGCCTGGGCGATCCTGCTGATGATGGATTGATGGGCGCGCCAGTTCTGGCCGATCAATGCACCACCGCTTCCTCCAGATCATCGCTGTGGCGTGACGGCTGGCCGTCGAGCGCGGCCATCCGCCCCCTGATCCACGGCGCCAGCGCAAGGATCAGCACGGTACTGGCCAGGCACAGGCCCACGTGCAGCATCCAGAACATGGCCGGACCCAGCGGCTCGTAGAAGCGCGCCAGCCAGCCCGAGCCGATGCCGGTGACAAAGGCGCTGAGGTAGACCGATGCCATCATCAGCGCGTTCACCTTGGCCGGCGCATGGCGCGAGACGAACGAGAGCAGCACCGGCCACTGGAACATGAACGAGGCGCCCGAGAAGAAGAAGGCCAGCGTCGGCCACAGCAGCGATGCCTTGCCGCCATCGCCCGCCTGCATGGCTCCGCCCGCCAGCGCCAGCGAGGACAGGGCCATCACCAGCCCGCCCATGGCCATCTTGGTCAGGTCGTGCGGTTCCTGCCCGGCGCGCCCCACGCGCGGCCAGAACCAGATCAGGAAGGGCGCGATCAGGATCGACACCAGCGCGTCTTCGGAATTGAACCACGGCACCGGCACATCGCCCAGCGGGCTGGCCGTGGCGACATTGTCGGCCACCCAGATCATCCCCACGTTCGCCCCCTGGTCGTAGGCGAGGTTCTGGCCGAGGTTGAGAAACAGCACCAGCAACAGCAGCGCGATCATGGCCCAGCCCGCGCGCCCCAGCGGAGCCGCGGGGCCGGTTTCGCGCTTGTGCAGCGGGGTATCGTCGGCAAAGTGCTTCCACCCGGCGACGTAGACTGCGGCGGACAGCAGCATCATCACGCCCGCCAGGCCGAAGCCGTAGTGCCAGCCCCAGGCCTGCGCCAGCAGCCCGCAGACGAACGGTCCCAGCATGGCGCCAATGTTGATGCCGGTCGAAAAGATGGTGTAGCCGCGCGCCCGCCGCGCCTCTTCAGCCGCCGGGTAGAGGCGGCCCACCTGCGCCGCGACATTGCCCTTCAGCAGGCCCGAGCCGAGCACCAGCAGCAGCAGCGCGGCCAGGAAGCTGACATCCCACACCATGGCCGCGTGGCCCAGCGTCATCAGCACGATGCCGGTCAGCACGGTCTTGCGCGCGCCCAGCCAGCGGTCGGCAATCAGCCCGCCGAACATCGGGGTGAAATAGACGAAGCCCGAATAGAGCCCGAAGGTCTGGCTGGCGAAGGCCTGGGTGCTCAGCGGGCCGAAAATGCTCTCCACCACCGAACGGTAGGCATCCATGCCCGCCACGTTCTCTATCCGGCCGGGCAGCAGCAGTTCCTGCACCATGTAGAGCACCAGCAGCCCGCGCATCCCGTAGAACGAGAAGCGTTCCCAGGCTTCGGTCATGGCGAGGTAGGCCACGCCCACGGGCTGGCCGAGAAACTGGCGCTGGCTGGCGCTGGCGGTTGCCGTCATGCAAAAGCCCCCCCGGGCAAACGGCCCCTGCCGCTGGCGGGGAGACTAGGGGCTAGACCCCCGGAGTCAATCGCGGGTTACAGAGGCGGCCCGCGCGTGGTCGGCAATCGCCTGGGCCAGCTGGTCCACCAGTTCCAGCGGCAGGTCGTGCCCCCAGCCGGGAATGGTCTGGATCGTCGCGCCGGGGATGGCGGCGGCGGTGGCATGGCCGTGCGCGACCGGGATCAGCGGATCGTCTTCGCCGTGCAGCACCAGCGTGGGCGCACTGATCTGTTCGAGCATCCGCGTGCGGTCACCATCGGCCACGATCGCGGCCATCTGCCGGATCGGCCCCTGCTGGTAGACGCTGCGCCGCACCAGCGCGCGCACCCGTTCGCGCAGGCGATCCTCTGGCGCGGGAAAACCGGGCGAGCCGATGGTGCGCGCCACGGTGATCCCGTGCGCCACCAGCACCTCCTCGTCGAGCGAGGCCGGGCGCTTGACCAGCATGGCCATCGCCTCGCGCTGCGAGGGCGGCAGCCTGGCCGCGCCGGTGGTGGAGAACACCGAGGTCAGCGAGCGCGTCTTGCCGGGGTGGCGCGCGGCCAGGTGCTGGGCGATCATCCCGCCCATGGAGCCGCCGACAATGTGCGCGCTATCGATCCCCAGCGCATCGAGCAGGCCCGCGCTGTCATCGGCCATGTCGGCCAGCGTGTAAGGCACCCTGGGCCGCAGCCCGATCTTGCGCATCAGTGCGTGGCGGACCACGCCGGGCGCCTTCACCCCGTCGAACTTGTGGCTGAGGCCGATGTCGCGGTTGTCGTGCCGGATCACGCGGAAGCCATGCCCCACCAGCGCCTCCACCAGCTCGATCGGCCACATGGTCATCTGCGCGCCGAAGCCCATGATCAGCAGCAAGGGCGGAGCATCGGCCGGGCCGTGCTCGTCGTAGTGCAGGGTGATACCGTTGGCGGTGATTTCAGGCATGGCCTCTCCCTAGGACATCAGCGGGCTAGCGCCAAGCGGGGCCGGCAGGCTGGTGTCCGGCGGCCTGCAACCGGTCGAGCACGCCGTCGGGTTCGGCCAGCAGCCGCAGCGGCACCACTGCCAGGGTCACGCCGTCGTCGGCGATCGCCCGCTCGATCGCGCTGACCCACTGGCCGCGCAAGTCCGCGCCAAGCTGGGCATCGGCCCAGGGCCAGCAGCGGCCCAGCGCCTGTTCGAGCGGGTTGGCCATCACCGCAGGCACATCGAAGGCGCGCCAGTCGGCGCCGCGCTGCTGCACAAGGTCGGGGCCGATCTCGGTCGCGGTCATGGCGGCGTCGAGGCACGGCACATGCTCGCGTGGATCGGCCGCTGCGAGGTTGTCGAGCATGTCCTCCCCCCGCACCGTACCCACCGGCTCGGCATCGACATGCGCCCGCCGCGCCGCGCGCCGCACCACCTCGCTGGCATCGCGCCCGGTGTCGCGGGTGAAGCGCAGGCGGCGCGAAAGCAGGTCGAAAGCGGTGATCAGCAGGCTCTTGCGGGAATAGTCCTGGTCATACCGCGCCTCCAGCATGGCCAGACGCGCCAGCTGGGCAGGGTCGAGATAGTCGGCGGCAACGGTATCGCCGGGCAGGCGGGTGATGCTGCCCCCGGCAAAGATCAGCCGCAGCACGTCGCCCGGCGACACCCGGCTTTCGAGCGGCAGGATCACCCGGCTGGCCTCGGCGGTCGCTTCCTCTAGCCGATCTGGCTGCCACGGCGTCGTTTCGGGAATGGCGCGGATTTCACCGACAAGGATCACCGTGCCGCTGGCCGTATCGACCGTCCACATCGGAGCGCCCGACCGCTGCGCGGTGACGACGATGGCGCTGGGCTCAGCGGCTTCCTGTGCCATGGCAGGCTGGGCGAGGCAGATGGCTGGGGCGGCGAGGAAAAAGGCGAATTGGCGCATGGCTGCCGATCCTGCCGCCGCCAGCCTGAACGCCATCTTGCTACGGCACCAGCACCGTATCCACCGGCTCGGCCAGCGTTTCGGGATAGTCGAGCGTATAGTGCAGCCCGCGGCTTTCGTGGCGGCGCAAGGCGCTTTCGACGATCAGCCCGGCGCACTGGTGCAGGTTCCTCAATTCAATGAGGTCGGTGGTCACGCGGAAGTGGCCGTAATAGTCCTCGATCTCGCTCGCCAGCAGGTCGATGCGGTGCTTGGCGCGTTCCAGCCGCTTCGTCGTGCGCACAATGCCGACGTAGTTCCACATCATCCGCCGGATCTCGGTCCAGTTCTGCTTGATCACCACTTCCTCGTCGGAATCGGTGACGCGGCTTTCGTCCCATTCGCGGATCGGCGGCGGGGCCTCGAAGCTGTCCCAGCGGGCGAGGATGTCCTGCGCCGCCGCTTCCCCGAACACGAAACATTCGAGCAGCGAATTTGACGCGAGGCGGTTGGCGCCGTGCAGCCCGCTTTCGGTGCATTCGCCCGCGGCATAGAGGCCGGGCAGGTCGGTGCGCCCGGCAAGGTCGATCACCACGCCGCCGCAGGTGTAATGCTGCGCCGGCACCACCGGGATCGGCTGCCTGGTCATGTCGATGCCCAGGCCCAGCAGCTTTTCATGGATCGTGGGGAAGTGGTGCGTGACGAATTCGGGCGGCTGGTGACTGATGTCGAGGTGGACATAGTCGAGCCCGTAGCGCTTGATCTGGTCGTCGTTGGCGCGGGCCACCACGTCGCGCGGGGCCAGCTCCATGCGTTCGGGGTCGTACTTCTCCATGTAGCGTTCGCCCGTCACCGGGTTGAACAATCGCCCGCCCTCGCCGCGCACCGCCTCGGTGATGAGGAAGTTCTTGACCTCCAGATGATAGAGGCAGGTGGGGTGGAACTGCATCATTTCCATGTTGGAAACCCGCGCGCCTGCCCGCCAGGCCATGGCGATGCCATCACCCGTGGCCCCGCGCGGACTGGTGGAGAACTGGTAGACGCGCCCCGCCCCGCCCGCCGCCAGCACCGTGGCGTGCGCGGTATAGGCGCCCACCTTGCCGCTGGCCGTATCCAGCGCATAGGCGCCCCAGACCCGGCCCGATCCCGAATAGCGCGCCTCGTTGCGGCCGGTGATCAGGTCGATGCAGGTGTGGTCGGGCAGCAGGGTGATGTTCGGGTTTTCCTCCGCCGCCTTCAGCAAGGCCGCCTCCACCGCCCAGCCGGTGGCATCGTCGACGTGGACGATGCGACGGTGCGAATGGCCGCCTTCGCGGGTGAGGTGCAGGTCGCCCGATTCGCGGTTGAACGGCACGCCCAGCTCGCACAATCGGTCAATCGCGGCGGGCGCGCGTTCGATCACGAACTCCACCGTCTCGCGGTCGTTCAGGCCCGCGCCTGCCACCATGGTATCGCGGATGTGGTCGGCAAAGGTATCGCCCGCGTCGAGCACGGCGGCGATCCCGCCCTGCGCCCAGGCGGTGGAGCCCGAGCGCAAGTCACCCTTGGCCAGCACCAGCACCTTCAGCCGCGTGGCCAGCGACAGTGCGGCGGTCAGCCCGGCGGCGCCGGAGCCGATCACGAGAACGTCATAGGTATGGCTTGGCGTGGTCATCGTGGTGTCATTGCCCGCTCGCAGGATCGCCCGCAAGCCTGCGTGGTGCGGGCAGCGGTCGGGAACCGGCCGGCAAGCCTTGCACTTGTGCAATGCAATAGGTTATGCTGCGCCGCACAAGCCGCTCATTTCCTGCCACAGGAGACGCCGATGGATAGCCCATCCGGTGAAGCTGAAGACGTGCCTCACTCGCCACCTGCGCATCTGGCCGAACAACTGGCCGCGCGGCTGGCGAGGCTGCTCTGCCGGTTCAACCGCCACCAGCCGCCAGGCAAGCGAGCGGAATGGAACGGCGAGGCTTACGTCAGCCATTGCCGCCACTGCGGCCAGCCGATCGTGCGACTGGCCAGGGGCCGCTGGCGGCTGAGCGACCAGCGTCGCGGCGTCAACCGGATGTAAACCACAAACAGGCAGGACAATCCCATGGCCCGCACCCTGACCCGCACCGCGAGCAAATCGCCTTCCGCCACGGCGCGGTTGCTGTGCCTGGTCAACCGGCACCAGCCTGTGGGTCGCCGCGCCGACTGGGACGGCGCAAGCTACATCAGCCGCTGCGAACATTGCCAGGCGCCGATCTTCCGGCTGAAGAAGGGCAAGTGGCGGCGCGACCGGCGGCGCCGCGGCGGACAGGACAGACTCTAGGCCGCGTCCGCCGCCGCCGTCAGCTGCACGAACACGTCCTCCAGGTCCGCCTCGCGGGTGGAGACATCCTCGATCGCGAAGCCCTGTGCCTGCACCAGCGCCAGCACCTGCCCGGCGGTCATCTCGGCCTTGTCGTAGGTGATCTCGATGGTGCGTTCGCCCACCGCCTCGGCCTTGTGGAAGCGCGGATCGACCGGCAGCGCAGTCACGTCCTTGTCCACCGTCACCGCCACGATCTTCTCGCCCATCATGCCCACCAGTTCGCGGGTGGGCTTGTTGGCGATCAGCTGGCCGTGGTTGATGATGGCGATCTGCTCGCACAGCTCCTCGGCTTCCTCCAGGTAATGCGTGGTGAGCACCACGGTGACGCCCTCGGAATTGAGCTGGGTGACCAGTTCCCACAATTGCTTGCGCAGTTCCACGTCGACGCCCGCGGTCGGCTCGTCCAGCACCAGGATCGGCGGCGAATGGACCATGGCCTTGGCGATCAGCA
>JAGREI010000318.1 GCA_020446625.1 Erythrobacter sp. | reverse complement strand
TGTTCCGCTATCCCGGCGTGCGTTCGGATTCGGACATGCACACGCTGGGCTTCGACTTCGAACCGTGGAAGCACGAGGATGCGATTGCCGATGGCCCGGCGATCCTCGAATACCTCAACCGCATCGTCGACGAGCGCCATATTCGCGAGAACATCCGCTTCGGGCAGGAAGTGCTCAGCGCCAACTGGGATTCGGCCACCGCGACCTGGACGGTGACATCGCGCGGCAAGGACGGCACGGACCTCGTCACCACCGCGCGCTGGCTCTATTTCGCCAGCGGCTATTACGATTACGACAACCCGCACGATGCCGACATTCCGGGCCTGGCCGATTTCAAGGGCGAGGTGATCCACCCGCAGTTCTGGCCGGAGGACCTCGACTATTCGGGCAAGGACGTGGTGGTGATCGGATCGGGCGCCACGGCGGTGACGATCGTGCCGGTGATGGCGGAAACCGCGAAGAGCGTCACCATGCTCCAGCGCACCCCCACCTGGATGGCGCCGGGGCCGCGCCGCGACAAGTGGGGCAAGCGGTTCGAACGCTGGTTCCCCGAAAAGGTCGCCTACTGGCTCACCCGCCGCAAGAACATCTTCCTGCGCAACTACCTGTTCAGCCTGTCGCGCCGCAATCCGGCCAAGCTGGCCGACAAGCTGCGCGGCCTGCTGCGCCACTCGCTCGGCGCCTCTTACGAGAGCAACCAGGCGCATTTCGAACCGCCCTACAACCCCTGGGAACAGCGCCTGTGCCTGGTACCCGACGGCGACCTGTTCAACGCCGTCAAGGAGGGCAAGGCCCGGCTGGTCACCGATCATATCGCCGGGTTCGATGCCGATGGCGTGCTGCTCAAGTCGGGCGAGCGGCTGCCCGCCGACGTGGTGATTACCGCCACCGGCCTGCGGCTGACGCTGGCGGGCAAGGTGGCGGTTTCCACCGACGGCGTGCCGGTCGATTTCAAGGACCGCTATTTCTACCGCGGCACCATGTTCTCCAACCTGCCCAACCTGTCGTTCGTGTTCGGCTATCTCAATGCCAGCTGGACGCTGCGGGCAGACCTCAATTCGCACTATGCCTGCGACGTGCTGAACCACATGCGCAAGACCGGCACCACGATTGCCCTGCCCGCGCTGGCACCGGAGGACGAGCCCGAAGTGGTCGAGCCGTGGGACTACAGCTCGGGCTATCTCCAGCGCGCCCGGCACCTGATGCCCAAGAGTGCGGCTGAACGGCCCTGGGCGCTCAAGCACGATTACCTGGCGGACAAGCGCGATTTCCGCACCCGTCCGGTGGCCGATACCGTGCTGCGGTTCAGCAATCCGCCCGCCATGGCCGCAGAGGAAGCCGCGCCCGAGCACGAAGCAATAGCCGCAGAATGAGTAGCAAGCCCAAGGTCTGGACCGCCGGGATGCTCGTCATCGGAGACGAGATCCTGTCCGGGCGCACGCACGACAAGAACATTGCGCAGGTCGCCAGCTGGCTCCAGGTGCAGGGCATCCGCCTGACCGAAGCGCGCGTGGTGGCAGACGACATGACGGCGATTGGCGAGGCGGTGACGGCGCTCGCGGACCGTTATGACTACGTCTTCACCACCGGCGGCATCGGCCCCACGCACGATGACATCACCGTGGATGCCATTGCCAAGGCGCTGGGCGTGCCGGTGGTGATCCACCCCGATGCCCGCGCGATCCTCTACGCCTATTACAAGGACCGTCCCGGCGGCCTAACCGAAGCCCGGCTGCGCATGGCGCGCGTACCCGAAGGCGCGGACCTCATCCCCAACCGCATGTCGGGCGCGCCGGGCATCAGGCTCGGAAAGCTGTTCATCATGGCAGGCGTGCCGCACATCACCGCCGGGATGCTCGATGCACTGACCGGGACGCTCGAAGGCGGGGCGGTGCTGCTCAACGAGACCGTGGGCTGCTGGGTCGCCGAGAGCGAAGTGGCCGACGTGCTGCGCGAGGTGGAGAAGGCGCACGAGGACTGCATGATCGGCAGCTACCCGTTCTTCCGCGATGGACGGGTGGGCGCGAATTTCGTGATCCGCTCTACCTCGCCCGAAGTGCTCGCCAGCGCGGTCGACACCCTGTGCGAGGCCCTGGGCGAGGAAGGCTACGACTTCACCCCCGGCGGCATCTAGGGCCGGGCCGGGAAGGCAAGGCCAGCAAACATTGCCGGCACGAACAGCTGCGCAGCGTAGGGCGACAGGTGGTTGCCGTCGCGATAGAGCAGGTGACCGTCCGCGCTGTTGGGACAGGTCCGCCCGCACACCACCGCCACCGGATCGACCAATGTCACACCGGGTCGCTGCGCCAGGCGGTGCAGGATCGCATCGGCAGGCGCTTCGCGCGCGCGCACGTCCTGCACCGGGGGTGCCACAAACGGCACCAGCGCGCCGAAACGGCTGGCGAGGAAGAGGGCGGGAACGTCGCGCCCCTGTTCGGGAATGCCGCCGACGATCACCACCCGGCGGCCTGAACCGGTGATCCTCTCGACCAGCGATCCCAGCGATGCCTCGACCACTTGGGGCGCGGCGGCCAGCGGCACGGGCTCGCCAGTGGCTGCGTCGACCAGCGGATCGTGGAGGCCAGCCTCGCCCAGCGCATTGGCCTGCGTGACATGGGTGATCCAGCGCGCGCTCAGGATCACCGTGCCGAAGGCGTGGGGTTGCAGGTCGAACAGGCGCAGCACCGCTGCATTGGTGGCCGCGCAGTCGAGGTCGTCGCCGTGCTTGGCGCGGCGGAAGCCGGGGATCGGCGGGCAACCGGTGGTGACCGTGGCCGCGCCCGCCACGCCGCGATCCTGCAACAGCAGGTCCAGCCCCGGCAGCAGCGAGGCCGCGTGGCTATCGCCCCACAGCAGCACCTGCGGCACTTCGCCGGGGGCGCCAAAGCGGCACGCGGTGCCGTGTTCGCGCCAGCTGGTGCGACAGGTCGCGTCGATCTCCGGACGCGCACTGGCCTGTTCCACCGCCTGCCGCAGGCCCGGAGCGCGCTGCCAGAAACCTTCCTGCGCCACGCTCCACTGCGCCCAGCCGACCAGTGTCAGGACAACGGCTGCGGACAGCGCGAACAGCCCGCGCCGGTGCAGCACCGCCTCTGCGCCTCGCCGACGCAGCGGCCGCTCGACCAGCCGGGTGCTCAGCACCGCCAGCAACAATGCCGCCAGCAGCGCGATCGCCGTGGCCAGCACTGGCGGCTCGGCGCTCAGGTAAAGGTAGCGGACCAGCACCAGCGCGGGCCAGTGCCACAGGTAGAACGCATAGGATGCCAGCCCCAGCGCCACCAGCGGCGGCAGCGCCAGCA
>JAGREI010000317.1 GCA_020446625.1 Erythrobacter sp. | reverse complement strand
CCTGCTCGGGCTGCCCCAGCTCCACCGCCACGCTGAAGCACGGTATCGAGGGGCTGCTGAAGCACTACGTTCCCGAAGTGAAGGAAGTGCGCGCCGCCTGAGCGCGCCAGCAGGAGAATATCCCCAGTGACATCACCGCTTTCCGCAGCTGCGCTCGACCAGCTGTTCCGCACCGCGCGCAGCTACAACGGCTGGCTCGACAAGGACGTGGGCGAGGACCAGATCCGCGCGATCTACGAATTGCTCAAGATGGCCCCCACCTCGGCCAACCAGCAGCCCGCGCGGCTGGTCTGGTGTCGCTCGCCCGAGGCCAAGGCCAGGCTGGCGCAGTATGCCATGGAAGCGAACCGGCCCAAGATCACCGGTGCTCCGGTCTGCGTGATCGTCGCCCACGATCTCGATTTCCACGAGCAGCTGCCGTGGCTTTTCCCGCACGTCGACGCGCGCAGCTGGTTTGCCGACAACGCCGATTTCCGCGCGCAGCAGGCCTTCCGCAACGGCACCTTGCAGGGCGCCTACCTGATGCTGGCGGCGCGCGCGCTGGGACTCGACTGCGGCCCGATGTCGGGGTTCGACAATGCCGGGGTCGACGCCGAATTCTTCGCTGACGAGCCACGCTGGAAGAGCAACTTCATCTGCTCGATCGGCCACGGTGACCCCGCCAGCGTGTTTGACCGCAGCCCGCGCCCGGAATTCGATACCTTCAACAAAGTGCTGTGATCGCTACAACGCGGTTAATGCGGACCCTGGCGATAGAATGTGCGACCGAGGCCTGTTCGGTCGCCCTGTTCGACGGCACTCGGCTGGTCGATGGCCGGTTCGAGGTGCTGGGTCGCGGCCATGCCGAACGGCTGGTGCCGCTGGTGGCCGAACTGCCCGATCGCGGCCGTGCCGACCGGGTGCTGGTCTCGCTCGGCCCCGGCAGTTTCACCGGCGTCCGCATCGGCCTGGCCGCCGCCCGCGCGCTGGGGCTGGCCTGGGGGGCCGAGGTGCTCGGCTATCCCACGCTCGAACTGGTCCGCGCCCGCGCCTGGCAACCCACCCCGCGCGCGGTGACCGTGTGCATGAACGGTGGCCACGGCGAATGGTTCGTGCAGAACTTCGCGGCCGGTGGCGGGGCCGAGGACGAAGTGCGCTCGCTGTCGCCAGCCGACGCCGCAATCGCCTGTCGCCACCCGGTGATCGTCGGCAATCGCGCGCAGGAACTGGCCGCCCTGCTCGATAACGGACGGCTGGCGCTGGACCTGCTGCCCGACGCCCGCCACGCCCACCTGCTGCACGAGACCCGGCTGACACGGAACCTCGCCCCACTCTACGGTCGCGGGCCCGATGCCACCCTGCCGGGGGCGCCGCGATGATCGACGCGCTCGATGCGATCATGCTGGTGATGACCGAGGCGTTCGACAGCCGCTATGGCGAGGCGTGGACGCGGCGGCAGGTGGCGGATTCGCTGACCTTTGCCAACACCCGCTTCGTGCTGGCGGGCGTCGATGCAGATGGCGGGATCGACCCGCAGCATCTCTCCGGCTTCGCCCTCACCCGGCAGGCCGCCGACGAGGAGGAAGTGCTGCTGATCGCCGTGCGTCCTGCCTTTCGCGAACGCGGCGTGGGCAAGCGGTTGATGGCCGAAGTGACTCAGGCGGCACTGGCGCGCGGCGTTACCCGGCTGTTCCTCGAAATGCGGCAGGATAATCCCGCCGAACATCTCTACCGCGCCTGCGGCTTTGCCGAAATCGGGCGGCGCAAGGGATACTATCGCGGCGCGGTTGGCGGCCCGCTGGATGCAATTACTTTCGGCAAGACCATCGGTTGACCGCCCGCATTGCCAGCGCGGCACAGTCCGCGCTGCGGCGACGACTGTCATCGTAGGATTTTTACTACAGGTTTTGCTTGTCGCCCCCGCGGGAATGCTGCATTAGCCGCCGCATTGGCCAGCCCCCGCATCCGCCGCGATGCAAGACAGAGGACATCATGGACACCACCGACACCGGCATGAACGAAATGCTGATTACCCTTACCGCCGACATCGTCACCGCGCATGTCGCCAACAACAATGTCGACGTCGCCGCCCTGCCCGCGCTGATCGCCAGCGTCCACGGCGCGCTTGCGGGCCTCGGCCAGCCGGCGGCTCCTGCCGAAGCCAAGCCCGAACCCGCCGTTTCGGTGCGTTCGTCGGTGAAGAAGGACAAGATCATCTGCCTCGAATGCGGCAAGGACATGAAGATGCTGAAGCGGCACCTGATGACCGACCACGCCCTGACCGTGGACGAATACCGCGCCCGCTTCGGCCTGGCGGCGGACTATCCGATGGTGGCGCCCGACTATTCCGAACGCCGCCGCAAGCTGGCCAAGGACATCGGCCTGGGCCGCAAGCCCGGCCAGAAGGTGACGCGCAAGGCACCTGCAAAGGCTCCGGCGAAGAAGGCTGCGGCGAAGAAG
>JAGREI010000316.1 GCA_020446625.1 Erythrobacter sp. | reverse complement strand
ACCACGGTGATCGAGGTGGGGGTGGACGTTCCCAGCGCCACCCTGATGGTGATCGAACAGGCCGACCGCTTCGGCCTTGCCCAGTTGCACCAGCTGCGCGGGCGGGTGGGGCGCGGGGCGGAAAAGAGCACCTGCCTGCTGCTGCGCTCCAGCGAGCTGAGCGAGACCGGCAAGAAGCGGCTGGAACTGATGAAAAGCAGCCAGGATGGCTTCCTGTTGGCCGAGGAAGACCTGGCCCTGCGCGGCGGTGGCGAACTGCTGGGAACCCGACAATCGGGCGACGAGGCCTTCAACCTGGCCAGCATGGAACAGGTCACTCGCCTGCTGCCCGTGGCGCACGACGATGCGCGGCTGCTGGTGGAAAGCCAGGGCGGGCTGGACGGATCGCCCCGCGGCGAGGCGGCGCGGCTGGCGCTCTACCTGCTCGAACGCGACTGGGGCGTGCTGACGCTGCGCGGGGGATAGCGCGCCGAATTCCGATTGCGCCTGAAACGAATCGCGGTAATTCCATGCATTCGGGCTGTACGGGCGGGAAGGTCCAGCTGCTGGCTCGCGGGGAACCACAGCCATGCTTCTAGACCGGGTGAAACCGCTCGACGCCATCCTGGCCACAGCCGAACGCAAATCGCTGCATCGCTCGCTGGGCGCGGTCCAGCTGACCCTGCTGGGCATCGGCAGCGTGATCGGCACGGGCATCTTCGTGCTGACGGCTTCGGGCGCGCAGAAGGCGGGGCCGGGCCTGATGCTGGCCTTCATCATCGCCGGCGCGGTCTGCGTGGTGGCGGCGCTGTGTTATGCCGAAATTGCCTCGATGATCCCGGTGGCGGGCAGCGCCTACACCTATTCCTACGCTTCAGTGGGCGAACTGCTGGCCTGGACGGTGGGCTGGGCGTTGATCATGGAATATGCCATCGCGGCGGCGGCCGTGTCAGTCGGCTGGTCCGGCTACTTTACCGGCACCATACTCGAAGGATTCCTGCACATAGACCTGCCAGCCTGGCTGCGCGCCGGGCCGCTGGCGCTGGGCGGGGCAGAAGGCGGGCTGATCAACCTGCCCGCCATGGTGATCGCGCTGTTGGTGACCTGGCTGCTGATCGTCGGCACCAGTGAAAGCGCCAAGGTGAACGCGGTGCTGGTGGCGATCAAGATCGTCGCGCTGACGCTGTTCATCGCGCTGACCTTCACCAGCTCGGAATTCTCTGCCGAACGCTTCAACCCCTTCCTGCCTGCGGGCGTGTTCGGCGGCTTCGGCACGGGCGTGGGCGCGGTGGGCGCGGCGGCGACTATCTTCTTCGCCTATGTGGGCTTCGATTCCGTTTCCACCGCGGCGGAGGAAACCAAGAACCCGCAGCGCAACGTGCCGATCGGCCTGATCGGATCGCTGCTGATCTGCACCGTCTTCTATATCCTGGTGGCGGCGGGCGCAGTCGGCACGCTGGGCGGGCAGCCGATCATGGGTGCCGATGGCACTCCGCTGGCGGCAGGTTCTGCCGAACTGGCGCGCCAGTGCGCCATGCCCGAGTATCAGGAGGCGCTGGTCTGCTCGAACGAGGCGCTGGCCCACGTGTTGCGCACCATCGGCTTCGGCTCCATCGGCAACATGCTGGGCGTGGCCGCCTTCCTGGCGCTGCCTTCGGTGATCCTGGTGCTGCTGTACGGCCAGACCCGAATCTTCTTCGTGATGAGCCGCGACGGCCTGCTGCCGGAGAAGCTCAGCACGGTCCACCCGAAGTACAAGACGCCTTACATCGTCACCGCCATCACCGGCGTGCTGGTGGCCGTGGGTGCGGCGTTCTTCCCGGTGGGGCAGCTGGCCGACATCTCCAACGCGGGGACGCTCTACGCCTTCATGTGGGTGGCCATCGCGCTGCTGGTACTGCGCAAGAAGGATGCGCATCGTCCGCGCCACTTCCGCGTGCCGGGGGCGATGATCGTGGCCCCGCTGACCATTGCGGGCTGCGTGTTCCTGTTCTTCAACCTGCCCACCATGGCCATGCTGTTCCTGCCCATCTGGGGCGCGATCGGGCTGGTGATCTATTTCGGCTACAGCCGCAGGACCAGCCACCTGGGCCTGGGCCATGTCGAGGTGCACGAGACCGAGATCGACACGCTGGAGCCGGACCTGCCGGGCAGCGGCCATCACGGCGAAGGCTAAGCCGCGCTTTCCTACAGCGCGGCCGGCAGGGCAGGCGGGCGCGGTTCTTTGACCGAGTTCGCCTTTCCCGCCCTGGGGACACCTTGAAAGGGTGTCCCCGCGCCCTTCGGCTTTTCTGTCCCAGGACAGTGTAACACCTGTCACACCTTATCGCTTAACGATGCGCGGTGCTGCCAGCAGCAAGCGGACAAACCGTGATAGCGGTTGCCACCGCTGGTAGTCGTCCGTAAACGCGCATGGCATTGCAGCTCTTGTGGATTGTCGCAGCTCCCGTGATCCTCTCCCCTTTCGAATGGTCGATTGCCAAACGCTACATGCTGCCCGGCCGCAGCGAGGCGGTGATCCTGCTGGTGGCCGCCATCTCCATCGTGGTGGTGGCCCTGTCGGTGGCGCTGCTGCTGGTGGTGATGAGCGTGATGAACGGCTTCCGCGCCGACCTGACCGACCGCATCACCGCATTGAACGGCCACGCGGTGGTACAATCGACCTATGGCGGCGGGCTGGAGGACTGGCAGGGCGTGCTGGAGGAGGTGCGGGGCACCCCCGGCGTCACCCGCGCATCGCCGCTGATCGAACAGCCTCTGCTGGCCACCTACAATGGCCGGGCCGAAGGCATCTTCGTGCGCGGCAACACGCCCGAGGATATCGAGCGCATGGCCCCCAACGTGCTGGCAGGCGACCTCAGCACCCTGCAACCGGGCCAGCGCAACGTCGCCATCGGATCGCGCTTGCAGCAGAACCTAGGCATAAGGCTGGGTGACACGATCACCATCGTGAACCCCCAGGGGCGCCCCACGCCCTTCGGCACCGTGCCGCGCCAGGTGGGCTATACCGTCACCGCGGTGTTCGAAATCGGGCTGTATGACTTCGACGAACGCTTCGTCATCATGCCCATCCCCAACGCCCAGACCCTGCTGATGATGGGCGACCAGATCGGCATGATCGAAGTGCAGGTGGACGATCCCGACAACGTGGGCGAGATCCTGCAACCCGTGGTCGATCAGCTGGCGGGCCGCGCGCTGGTGACCGACTGGCGCAGCATGAATGCCGCGCTGTTCGAAGCCTTGCAGGTGGAACGCGTGGCCATGTTCTTCGCCTTGTCGATGATCGTGCTGGTCGCCGCCTTCAACATCCTCTCCTCGCTGGTGATGCTGGTGCGTTCGAAGTCGCGCGATATCGCCATCATCCGCACCATGGGGGCGACACGGCGCAGCCTGATGAAGATCTTCGTCACTACCGGATCGGTGATCGGGCTGGTGGGCACGCTGGCCGGCCTGCTGCTGGGCACGCTGATCCTGTTTTTCCGCAATGGCATCGCCCACGGATTGAGCACGGTGTTCGGCGTGGACGTCTGGGATCCATCGGTGCGCTTCCTCAGCGAACTGCCCAGCCGGACAGACCCGATGGAAGTGCTGATGATCGCCGGCATGGCCATGGGCCTGTCGTTCCTCGCCACGCTTTACCCCGCCTATCGCGCGGCCAATACCGATCCGGTGGAGGTGCTGCGCTATGAATAGTCCGGTGGTTAAGCTGACCGGCCTGTCGCGCAGTTTCGAGCAGGGCGGGGTGCGCATCGACGTGCTCAACGGCGTCGACCTGGAAGTGGCGCCGGGCGAGATCGTGGCGCTGCTG
>JAGREI010000315.1 GCA_020446625.1 Erythrobacter sp. | reverse complement strand
GGGCCGCAGGGCACCCTGTTCGGCCAGTCGGTGTCGGCTGGTGTGATCAACATCACCACCATTGCCCCTGACGTCGACGAATTCAGCGGCCGCATTTCGACCGAGCTCAGCTTCGACGACTTCGCCGGCTCCAACTATGGCAAGCAGCAGATTCGCGGCGCGCTCAACCTGCCGATCGCCGGTGTCGCCGGCCTGCGCCTGAGTGGCTATACCAACTGGACCCAGGGCGTGCTGGAGAACATCTACCAGGGCAACGAGGACTATCGTGACGAATGGGGTATTCGCGGCCGCCTGCTGATCAACGCCAGCGACCATGTCACCATCAACCTGGCGGCGGAATACAATTCGGAAAATCGCGGCAACGGCTACTTCCTGACCATCCGCGACACCGGCCTGATGAATCCCGTCACCGGCGCGCTGACCCCGGCCCCGCTGCTGGCCAACCAGACGCTGACCAACGCAGAACGCGTGCGTTATTGCGGCCTCAATCCCAACATCGACAACTTCGAGATCTGCTCGGATTCGGTGTCGCTGCAAACCTATCGCACCCAGGGCTATTCGGGGCAGGTCGACATCGACCTGGGCGCCGGGCTTTCGCTGACTTCGATCACCGCCTACCGCGAACTCAACACCACCACCCAGAACGATATCGACAACCTGCCGGAGGCGCTTGACCTCACCAGCGTCCATTCGGGCCTGACCAGCGACTACGACCAGTTCACGCAGGAAATGCGGCTGGCGTCCGATCCCAGCGCGCCGCTGTCGTTCACGCTGGGCGCCTTCTACTTCAAGAACCACGTCAACAGCATCGCGGGGCCTGCCGCCGGTGCCGCCACGCGGATCTACACCCGCAAGGGCAGCCTGCCGGTGACCACCTGCTTCCCGGTGTCCACCAATGCGCTGTGCAATACCTTCATCACACCGGGCGCGCTCAACAACTACCAGACCTGGTCGACCGAGAACTCCTCGCTGTTCGGTGAACTGCGCTATGTCACCGGTCAGCTGACGGTGTTCGCGGGCGGTCGCTTCAACGATGCCAACGTCGCCTTCCACGGCGAGACGCAGAACGCCAATACCGGTGCGATCAACGCGGTTCCCACCAACCCGCTGTACATCAACCCGGTCGACCTGGTGCTGCACGATCGCAACTTCTCGTGGCGCGTGGGTACCGAGTACGAGATCAATCCCGACGTGATGATCTTCGCCACGGTCGCGCGCGGCTACAAGAACGCGCAGATCGCGCCCTTGCAGAACACCACGCCGGCAACCCCGGTCGATCCGGAAATCCCCACTTCCTATGAACTGGGCATCAAGTCGAGCTGGCTCAACGGGCGCCTGCTGGCCAACGTCAGCGCCTTCTGGACCGACGTTCAGGGCTACCAGTCGAGCCGCTGCTATATCGATGCAGGCACTTCGACGACCAACTGCGATCCGTTCAACCTGCCGAACGTGACGAGCAAGGGCATCGAGGCCGACATCTTCGGGCGCATCGGTTCGAACCTCACGCTGAACCTGAGCATGACCTACAATATCGTGCGCTATCCCAACAACACGCTGGCGCAGGATGGCGTGAC
Source organism: Erythrobacter sp. (assembly GCA_020446625.1). Classification (GTDB taxonomy): domain Bacteria; phylum Pseudomonadota; class Alphaproteobacteria; order Sphingomonadales; family Sphingomonadaceae; genus Alteraurantiacibacter. The sequence goes on along the minus strand of JAGREI010000315.1, from coordinate 10,166 downwards.
CTACCTCGACGGGATGCAGCTGTCGGACGCGCCGCGCTTCTCGGCCTCGCTCTACACCGACTACAACTTCCCGCTGACCGCGACGATCGACGGCTTCCTCGGCTTCGACGTCAGCTACAAGAGCGAGGAACGCCTGTCGGACTACAGCGCCAACGACTACTTCGTCGACCAGTCGCGCACCATCGTCGGTGTGCGCGTGGGTGCCGAAGTCAGCGACAGCTGGCGCCTGGCCTTCTTCGTGAACAACCTGTTCAACGAAAACTCGCCGCAGCAGTTCGGCACGCTGGTGGCGCAGGACGGATCGCGTCCCACCGATCCGCAGCGCGTGTGGGGCGTGTACAATACCAGCCGTGGTCTGCGGCAGGTTGGCTTGCAGGCGTCCTTCCAGTTCTGACCCTGCTTGTCTTGCCGGGGCCGCACCTCCCTGCGGCCCCGGCACACTTCTGTTATGGGTAACGCCGGGGCGCTGACAGGTGTTGGGATGAACATGATCCGCAAATCCGCGTCCCGTATTCTACGGCTGGCAATCTCCGCCGCGGCACTCACGCTGCTACCATCCCTGACACAGGCGCAGGACCGGCCGAACATCGTGTTCATCATGGCCGACGACATGGGCTATGCCGACCTGTCGGTGACCGGCGCCCAGGGCTATACCACCCCAGTGCTAGACCAGCTGGCTGCCGATGGCGTGCGGCTGGAACAGGCCTATGCCAATTCCGCGATCTGTTCCCCCACCCGCACCGCGCTGGTGACCGGGCGCTACCAGTACCGCTTTCGCGCGGGCCTGGCCGAACCCAACATCCGTTTTCCCGACGGCAGCGAACTTCCGGCTGGCACGCCCACGGTGGCATCGCTGCTGGGCCAGCTCGGCTATCGCACCGCGCTGGTGGGCAAGTGGCACGTCAGCCGCGTGCCCGATCACGGCCCGACCACCTATGGCTACGACTACTTCTTCGGCATCACCGGCGGCGCCGCTGACTACTTCCGGCATGGCTTCGTCAACAACGGCGAATGGGGGGAGGGACTGTTCGAAGGCCAGACCCCGACCGAGCGGCACGGCTACCTGACCGACCTGCTGACCGACCAGGCCATCGCGCAGCTCGGCAGTGGCGATGGCCGCCCGCTGTTCATCAGCCTGCACTACACCGCACCGCACTGGCCCTGGGAAGGGCCGGAGGACGGCGAACGGCCCGCCACGCTGACGCGCCTCAACGATCCCTATGGCGGATCGCTGGAAACCTATGCCGCGATGATGCGCAGCCTGGATACCAATGTGGGCCGCCTGCTGGCCGCGCTGGACGAGCGGGGCATGGCCGACAACACCCTGGTCGTCTTCACTTCCGACAACGGGGCGGAGCGGTTTTCCAACACCTGGCCCTTCGTCGGCTACAAGGGCGAACTGCTCGAAGGCGGCATCCGCGTGCCGGTGATCGTGCGCTGGCCGGGCCACTTGCAGGCCGGGCGCCTATCGCAGCAGGTGATGGTGACGATGGATTTCCTGCCCACCTTCATCGAGGCGGCTGGCGGCCAGGTGCCAGACGGGCTCGACGGAGTGAGCGTGCTGCCGCAGCTGGAAGGCGCGCCGGACAGGCCGCGCACGCTGTTCTGGCGCTTCAATGCGGCCAGCCAGGCGGCGCTGCGCGATGGTGACTGGAAGTACCTGCGCATCGGCGCGAACGAAGGCATCTACGACCTGTCGCACGACCCGCGCGAGCGCAACAACCTGGGCGATCTCTATCCCGAACGCCTTGCCGCCATGCGCACGCAGTGGGATGAATGGAACGCCGCCATGCTGCCCTACCCCGCAGGCTCCGCCTCGGAAGGAAATTTCGGGCGCTACGTGGATCGCTACTGGCCGCCAGTGCAACAGGATGGCGGCAGCCAGTGAAGGAGAGCAAGATGACCCGACGGATTGGCCGGACACTGGCGGCAGGTGCAGCCATGCTTGCGCTGTTGCAGGGCTGCGCTGTTACCGATCAGCAGCTCGGCGTGGCCAGCGCCTCGCCCGCGCCGGTGGTCGCGCCCGTGGAGCAGCAGCGTCCCAACGTGCTGCTGATCATCGCTGACGACATGAACACCCGGCTGGGCGCCTATGGCGCCAGCGTGGCGACCCCCAATGTCGATGCCTTCGCCGCCAGCGCGGTGCAGTTCGACCGGGCCTATACCCAGTTCCCCATCTGCGGCACCAGCCGCGCTTCCTTCCTCACCGGCCTGCGCCCCAACACCATCGGCCGGGATGCGATCTGGGAGCGTTACCGCTGCACCCAGCCCGATATCGTGACCCTGCCCGAGTATTTCCGCGATCACGGCTATTACTCGGCGCGCGTGGGCAAGGTGTTCCACCAGGGCGTGCCAAGCGACATCGGCCGCGACGGCGACGACGACGACCGCGCCTGGAACGAGGCGATCAACCCGCGCGGGTACGACAAGGACGTGGAAGACCTGGTGGTGAACGCCACCCCCGGCCTGGGCCTGGGGCGTGCCAATGCCTGGCTCGCCACCGATGCCGGTGACGACGAACATACCGACGGCATGGTGGCCGCCGAAGCTATCCGCATCATGCGCGAACGGCAGGGCCAGCCCTTCTTCCTGGCGGTGGGCTTCTATCGCCCGCACGTTCCCGAGATCGTGCCTGCGCACTGGTTCGATCAATATCCGGTCGACCAGGTGCAGCTGGCGCACGAAACGCCCGAAAGCCTGACCGAAGTGCCGGAGGCCGCCACCAATACCGATGTTCCCAACCTCGGCATGAGCGAGTTGCAGCAGCGGCAGATGATCTCTGCCTACCAGGCGGCGACCAGCCACATGGACCGCAATTTCGGGCTGGTGATGGCCGAACTCGACCGGCTGGGGCTGGCCGACAACACCATCGTGATGTTCATCGGTGACCACGGCTTCATGCTGGGCGAGCACGGCCAGTGGCAGAAGACCCTGCTGTGGGAGGAATCGCTGCACGTCCCCATGCTGGTGCGCGCGCCCGGTGCCAGCCGCCCCGGCCGGGTCGAACGGCTGGTGGAAATGCTCGATATCTATCCCACGCTGGTGGGGCTGGCGGGCCTCGAACCCTATGCCCGCAACGAAGGGCGCGACCTTGCCCCGCTGCTGGTGGATCATGACGCGCCGTGGGATCATCCCGCGCTGTCGCAGCTCTACGGCGCGCGCAGCGTGCGCACCGATCGCTGGCGCTACAACGAATTCAACGATGCGGCGCAGACCCGCCAGCTGTTCGATCACCGGGCCGATCCGGGCGAGCACCGCAACCTGGCCTACCTGCCCGAATATGCGGCCACAGTCGCGCAGTTGCAGGCGCAGTTGCCCGCCGGTGACGTCGGCCAGATGCGGCGGCGCACCCTGATGAACGCGCAGGTGCCACCGCGGCCCGGCGCGCCGCGTTCGCGGCCCGAAGTGAACGGTTGCGAAAACCTGGAGAGCCTGATCGGATGAGCAAGCGCATGGATCGTCGCACCCTGCTGCGCAGCGGGGCCATGGGTGCCGCCGCGGTTGCCGGTGGCCCGCTGGCACTGCCCGCCGCCGCTACCCCGCCGCAACCGGGCGAGCGGCCGAATATCCTGTGGTTCACCAGCGAGGACAACTACCCGCTGATCGGCGCCTATGGCGACAGCCTGGCCTATACCCCCACCATCGACCTGCTGGCGCGCGACGGGGTGCTGTTCGAACACGCCTATTCGGTGGCCCCGGTATGCGGCCCCTCGCGCTTCTCGATCCTGACGGGGATGCACCCTTCGGCTTGCGGCACGGCGGAGAGCTTCGGCTCTACCGACGAGGTGCTGCCCCGGCACATGCGCGGATACCCCAGCTATTTCAAGGACCTGGGCTACTACACCGCCAACAACCAGAAGAAGAACTACAACTCGCAGTTCGACTATGTGCTGGGCATGTGGGACGAATCGAGCGAGACGGCGCACTGGCACAACCGTGCCGGCGACCAGCCGTTCTTCCAGGTGTTCAACACCTTCACCACGCACGAAAGCTCGCTGTTCAACGGCCGCCGCGACCTGTTCGGGGAGCCGGTGACCGAAGGGCGCTTCACGCCCGCAATGATGGCGGGCCAGATCCCGCCCTACCTGCCCGATACCGACCGGGTGCGCACCGATTTCGCCACCTTCTACAACGCCATGGAACACATGGACCGCGAACTGGCCTTCCGCCTCAACGAACTGCAAGAGGCGGGCGTGGCCGGGGACACGATCGTGTTCTACTATTCGGACAACGGCGGCATCACCCCGCGCGGCAAGCGGTTCTGCTATGACCTGGGCCTGCGCTGCCCGCTGGTGGTCTATTTCCCGCCGCGCTGGCAGCACCTGTCGGCGCACCTGCCGGGCAGCCGGATCAGCGATCCCGTCACCTTCAACGACCTGATGCCCACCGTGCTCTCGCTGCTGGGGATCGCCACGCCCGACCATGTCCACGGCCGCGCGCTGTTCGGCCCGCACGAAGGCGCGCCGATGCCCTATGCCGTGGGCGGACGCGCGCGGATGGACGAGCGGTTCGACCTGATGCGGTCGATCACCGACACGCGCTATCGCTATATCCGCAACTACTATCCGCACCGGCCCTGGGGCCAGCACGTCGAATTCATGCAGCAGGCGGGCGCCTACCAGGACTGGCTGGCCATGCACATGGCGGGCCAGCTGAACGAGGTGCAGGACCGCTTCTGGGGCCGCAAGCCCTACGAGGAACTGTACGATCTCCACAGCGATCCGCACCAGATCGCCAACCTGGTGGACGATCCGGCGGCGGCGGAAAAGCTGGCCGAACTGCGCGCCGCGATGGATGCGCACATGCTGGCGATCAACGATAACGGCCTGATCCCCGAAGGCAGCGCGCTGGAAGGCTATGTCAACAGCCGCCAGCCGGGTGCCTATCCGATTGCCGAAGCCATGGCCATGGCCGAAGCCGCAGCGTCGGAGCGCGGCAGCCTGCAACACTTCCTCGACGGCTTGCAGCACGACAGCGAGGTCATCCGCTACTGGGCCGCCACCGGCCTGCTGATCGCGGGCGAGCGGGCGCGGCCCGAACTGGCGGCGATGAAACATGCGCTGGCGGTGGAGCCGTCACCCATCACCCGGATCGTGCTGGCAGAGGCGCTGGTGGCGCTGGACGACGACCGCGACGGGCTGCTCGAACTGGGCGTGATGATCGATGTCGAAGACGATGGCCCGCTGCGGCTGTTCGCGATCAACGCGCTGGATTTCCTAGGCGAGAAGGCGCGCCCGGTGCTGCCCGCGATCCGCCGTTCGCTGACCGAGGATCACCGCTCGGTGCGCAAGGTGGCCCGGCACATCATCGACACGCTCGATGGCACCTTCGATCCCTATGCCGTCAACCGGTCACCCGGTGGCGGCATCCAGTCCGACCCGACTGCCGAAGTACCCCCCGGCGGGCCGCGCCCCTACGACTAGTTCTGCAAGGACCGACCAACGATGAAGAACCGCGCCCTTCCGATCCGCCTGTTCGCGGGTCTTGCCGCCGCCTCGCTGCTGGGGTCCGCCTGCACTTCCACCAGCGCGCAGGAAACCGCGCGGGTCAGCACCGCCGCACCCGCGCCCGATGCGCTGCCGCAGCGCCCCAACATCATCTTCATCCTGGTGGACGACCTGCCGATCGACGATTTCGGCGCCGACAACCCCACGCTGCACACGCCCAACCTCGACCGGCTGATCCACGAAGGCATGTATATCCCGCGCGCGGCGGTCACCACCTCGCTGTGCAGCCCCAGTCGGGCCACCATCCTGACCGGGATGAGCACGCGCAACCACGGCATTGTCGACAACCAGCATTCGGATGAAACCGGGCTGACCTTCTTCCCCTCCTACCTGCAACAGGCGGGCTACCAGACGGCCTTCTTCGGCAAGTGGCACATGGGCGTCGACAGCGACGATCCGCGTCCCGGCTTCGATCACTGGGTCAGCTTCGCCGGGCAAGGCAGCTACCTGCCGATGGGCGACTTCGGGCAGAACCGCCGGCAGGTGCTCAATGTGGACGGGCAGCACGTCGATCGCACCGATTACATCACAGACGAGCTGACGCAGTACCAGATGGACTGGCTGGAGCACGGGCGCGATCCCAGCCGCCCGTTCTTCCTCTACATGAGCCACAAGGCCGTGCACGGCCCCTGCGTGCCGGCCGAACGCTATGCCCACCAGTACGACGGCGTGAACACCATGGAACTGCCCGCCAGTTTCGCCTTCACGCCCGAGAATATCGAGGGCAAGCCGATGTGGGTGGTGAACCAGCGCAACTCGTGGCACGGCATCGACATTCGCCACGCCTCCGGCCCGCAGTCGCTGATCAACGAACGGCGCGATTGCGACGCGGTGCTGTCCGCCGTGGACGACAGCGTGGGCGAAACGCTCGACTGGCTGGAGCGCACCGGGCTGGACCGGAACACCATCATCGTCTTCTTCTCCGACAACGGTTCGATGTGGGGCGCGCATGGCCTGGTGGACAAGCGCAATGCCTACGAGGAATCGGTGCGCGTGCCGATGATCGCCTGGGGGCCGGGCATCCAGCACGGCGTGCGTTCGAACGCGCGCATCCGCAACCTCGACCTGGCGCCCACCTTCCTGGCGCTGGCCGGGGTGCAGGATCGGCCCGCGCAGTTCGAAGGCGACAACGTGGTGCCGCTGCTGACCGGGCAGAGCACCTGGGCAGACTGGCCGCAGGACGATTTCGTCTACGAATACTACTGGGAATGGGCCTATCCCATGACGCCGACGACCTTCTCGATCGTCAGCGGTGACTACAAGCTGATCTGGTATCACGGGATCTGGGACAGGAACGAGCTCTACAACCTGGCCGACGATCCGCACGAGATGCACAACCTGATCGAGGCGCCCGAGCTGGCCGAGGTGCGCGAGCGGCTGCGGCACGAGCTGTTCGAACGGCTGCGTTCGAACTCGGGCGATCACCGGGTGCCCTATTCCGAAGTGGAGAACCGCGGTTTCGTGTTCCGCAATGCCCAGGGCACCCCGCCTTCAGCCTTCCCGCAGGAATTCGAGCTGCAACCGCCGGAAGAAGGCGACTTCCAGTTCTTCCCGCTGCAACAGCGGTCGATGGAGCAGTAACGGCCCGCGCTCAGCGCGCGGGCAGCTGGCGCATCTCGGTGCCGTCGGCCTTGACCACGCGCACGTCGAACCCGCCGGGGCGGCCGTCGCGCAGCGGATAGTAGCCGATCGTCACCACCTCGCCCGGCACCAGCGAGCGGCGGGTCCAGCCGAAACGGGTGAGCGTGTTGGGGGTCATCCCCTCGAAGGCCCAGCGCCGGTCCTGGCTGTCGCGGGCGTAGATGAAGGTGTGCGGATTGGTCCACACCCAACGTTCGATCGTCATGTTCTCCAGCACCAGCTCGTTGCCCCAGTCGAACATGGCGGTGGAATGGTGCGCCGATCCGGGCACCGCCATGCCCGCCAGCACGGCCAGCGCACCACCGATGCCAATGACCCAGCGGCGGGTCGAAAATGTGCTCATCGCTCTAACTCTCCGGATCGCCTGTATCGCCTAACCGCGCGGCTTGTGTTTGTCCAACTCTTGCCAGAATATGCCGGACAGAATCAACCCATCGCTTGACTTCGCCCCTTAAGAAGCGAGAGTCAGGGGCAAACTTGATCAATCTGGAGAGGACGATGATCATGCTGGCAAGGCGCATCCCGACATGCCTGGCACTGGCCTGCGCGGTGGCTGCAACCCCGGCGCTGGCGCAGGACGAAGGCTATGTGGCGCCGCGCGCGACGGCTTACGAGGAAGTGCTCGCCCTGCCCGACTGGACCGGCACCTGGCACCAGGACTGGTCGCGGCTGTTCGGCGTTGCCATGCGCCCGATCGTGCTTACCCCCGCTGCCCAGGCCGAACAGGATCGCATTGCCGCCGACTATGCCGCGCATGGCGGCCCGCCGCTCGACCACGAGGCGCATTGCCTGCCGCCGGGGATGCCGTCGATCATGAGCGTGGGCGGAATGCCGATGGAAGTGCTCTATTCGCCGGGCCGGGTGACGATCCTGGTCGAAGCCTATGGCCAGACCCGGCGGATCTTCACCGACGGCCGTCCGCTGCCCGACGATCCCGAACCCTTCTTCAACGGCAATTCGGTGGGCCACTGGGAAGGCGACGTGCTGGTGGTGGAAACCGTGGGCCTGCACCAGTTCAACTCGATCGCGCGCGGCATCTATGTACAGCACAGCGACCAGGCGCGCATCGACGAGCGCATCTGGCAGCCCGCCGCCGACGAACTGATCGTCGAGATGACCGTGACCGACCCCGAAGTGCTGGCCGAACCCTATACCAGCCGCATCTATTTCCGCCGCCAGAACGAATTCCCGATCCGCGAATACGTCTGCGCCGAGAACAACCGGCTGACCACGGGCGAGGACGGCGCCAATGTCGATCTTGGCCTCGACGCAGAAGACGATCCGTTCGGGCCGCCCGTCAGCGACTGAGCACGGCAGCCACGCGCGCGCTAACCGATTGGCAACCATGCCTGGGCTAGGGTGCCGCGCATGTCTGCTGCACCCTTCGTTTTCGGCACCTCGCAACCGCGCGCCAACACCAGCGCCACCTCGATGCGCTGGGCAGCGCTGGGCGAGGCCGGACAGGTGGTGGCCATGCTCGCCGGGCTGGAGCCCGAGCAGCCGAGCAAGGACATCCGCAACTTCCCCGCGCTGATCCGCGATGCCGACGCCTGGCGGCGCGACCTGGCCGATGCCGGCTGCGCCGAGCTGGCAGCGGTGATGGAGCCGGGCATCTCCGCGCTGCTGGCGATCAATGCCCGCGGTGCCGACTGCAAGCCCGCAGCACTGGCACTGTGGCGCGAATTCATCGCCGCCCGTGCGGCCATGCTCGAACTGCTGCCGCCCAGCGGCACCCTGGGGCCCCGTAGGAGCGCCTGACAGGTCGCTTTACGGCAGACATGGCTTGACGATGTTCGCATTTCGTTCCAGCCTTGGCACATGGCCGATTCGCCCCTTCTTCCTGCCGCCGCCGATTCGCCGGACGATGTCTTTGCCTTGCGTTCCGCGGCAGTGTGCCGGGGAATCGGGCGGCTGTTCGCGCGCAACGGGATCTGGGCGCTGCCCGAAATGCCGCTGCGCAACGGCCGCCGGGCAGACCTGATGGGCATCGATGCCAAGGGGCAGGTGGTGATCGTGGAGGTGAAGACCGCGCGGGCAGACCTGCTGGGCGACGGCAAGTGGCCCGACTACCTCGATTTCTGTGACCGCTTCTACTGGGGCCTGCCGCCCGAACTCGATCGCCAGGTGCTCGACGGCCCGGATTTCCGCCCGGACTTCTGCGGAGTGATCGTGGCCGACGAATACGATGCCGAGATCGTGCGCCCTGCCCCCAGCCACCCGCTCGCCAGCGCGCGCCGCCGGGTGGAGGTGGAACGCCTCGCCCGCACCGCGCTCAGGCGCCTGCTGGTGGCGGGCGATCCGCACTGCCAGGGCTGGGGGCGTGACCTGGCGGGGTAGGCAACGATTTGGTTCACGCAAAGGCGCAAAGGGGCTACGCCGCGCCGCAGGCGCAACCAGAAAATTGTGCGCTCACAGAGGCACAGAGACACAGAGGGGTTGTGCCATCTCTCTGTGCCTCTGTGAGCGTTAATAGTTCTGGCGGCTTCGCCGCTGGTGACGAGATCTTCGCGGCTTTGCGCCTTTGCGTGACCGACTGCACCGCCTGCGGCGGGCGCTGGCGACGAAAGGTAATGGGTGGCTCAACCAGCCCGAACCCGCCATAAGTCCCTCCGATGTTCACCGCCGTCATCCTCTCGGCCCTGGCCATGACCATGATCGTTGCGGTGCGCTACCTCGTCACCAGCGGGGCCTTTGCCTGGGCAACAAGCAAGGTGCGGCCCGGCCTTTATGACGGACTGACGTCACAGATACGGATGGAGCTGGGCTGGTCGCTCGCTTCGGCGGCGATCTATGGCGTGCCGGCGGGGATCGTGGCCAGGGGCTGGCAGGAACATGGCTGGACGCGCATCTACACCGACTGGGCGGCCTTTCCGCTGTGGTACGCGCCGCTCTCGCTGCTGCTCTACCTGTTCGCCCACGATACCTGGTTCTACTGGACGCACCGGCTGATGCACCGCCCGCGCTGGTTTCGTCTCGCCCATGCCGTCCACCACGCCAGCCGCCCGCCCACCGCCTGGG
>JAGREI010000314.1 GCA_020446625.1 Erythrobacter sp. | reverse complement strand
TGTCGGTCCGCCCGTCCATGTCGTAACCCACCCAGCTGGCGAAGCGGAAGGGCAGGGGGGCAAGCTCGTGCCACTGGTCAGGCCAGCGGGTCTGCGCGTGGTCGAGCAGCTGCGCGACGATGGCATCTCGCGCGTCCTGCGCGTGAGCCATGGCCTTCATCGCCTCGCCATGTTCGTAGGCGAGCGTGATCTTCGGTCGCGCGCCCGCGATCGAGGCCGGGTCGATCGCGCTGCCATTCGATGCCGCGCTGGCCACCGCCGCGGTCTGCGCCGGGGTGAGCAGGAAGGTGGGATGCGCGGTGAAGACGGCGTGCAACTGCGGGCGCTCCCACCGCTCGGCAAAGGCGGCGAAGTCCGGCGCGTCGAGGCTGGCGGCGAATTCGGCAGCATTCTCCGCCTCGCCTACCGGGCCGATCATCGCGGTCATCCGCGCGGCCCGTGCACCCAGCGCGGCCACTTCCAGCTCTGCGATCAGCGCGTCGAAGTCGTCCAGCGTCAGTTCCCCCGCTTCCAGCTTGCGCGACAGGTTGTGCGCCAGCTGGAATACCGGGTTGAACAGCGGGGTTTCGACGGTGCGGCCGTGCAGCCGCTGGAGTTCTTCGCTTAGCTCGATCCAGCCGCTCACCGGGCAAGCCCGCTGGCGGCACGGGCCAGGGCGGCCATCTCGTCTGGCGACGCACCCTTGGGGGCGACCCAGCTGCCGCCCACGCAATCGACGAAGGGCAAGGCCAGCCAGTCTGGCGCGTTGGCCTCGGTTATGCCGCCGGTGGGGCAGAACCGGCACTGGAAGAACGGTGCGGCCAGCGCCTTCAGCGCGGGGATGCCGCCGTTGGCCATGGCGGGGAAGAACTTGAAGCGGGTGAGGCCCATGTCCATGCCGCGCATGATGTCCCCGGCATTGGCCACGCCCGGCAGGAACGGCACGCCCGCCTTGATCGCCGCCGCGCCCAGGCTTTCGGTCAGGCCGGGCGAGACGATGAACTCGCTGCCCGCGTCGAGCGCCTGGCTCAGCTGTTCCTTGTTGGTGACGGTGCCTGCGCCGACGATGGCGCCGGGCACCAGGTTCATGCGCTTGATCGCGGCCAGCGCACCGTCGGTGCGCAGGGTGACTTCGAGCACTTTCAGCCCGCCTTCCACCAGCGCCTCTGCCACTTCGCGGGCGTGGCCCACATCGTCGACCACCAGCACCGGGATCACCGGGGCAGTCTGCATCACGTCCTTCAGGCTATGCAGCATCACAGGTCTCCGTATTGCTGGCAGTAGGCGGCAGCAGCGCCAAACAGGCCGGGTTGGGGATGGGTAATCAGCTTCACCGGCATCCGTTCCATCATGGCCGCAAAGCGGCCCTTGGCGGCAAAGCGCGAGGCAAAGCCCGATTGCGGCAGGTGTTCGCGCAGCCGGTAGCCAAGGCCCCCGGCGATCACGACGGCCTTGGCGCCCTGCGCCAGCGCCATGTCACCCGCGACCGAACCCAGCGACAGGCAGAAGCGGTCCACCGCGGCGGCGGCGAGGCTGTCCTCTCCGCTCATGCCCATGGTCCAGATCTCCACGTCGGGCAGTTCGGGAACGCTCTTGTGCTCCATCGCGGCAAGCGTGTGGTAGATGTCCGAGATTGCCGGGCCAGCCACCACCCGTTCCACCGAAACGCGGGTGTGGCGCTTGCGCAGCCGGGCGAGGATGGCGTCCTCGATCGAATCGAGCGGAGCGAAGTCGATGTGGCCGCCTTCGGTGGCGGAAACGCGGTAGCTGCCGTCCGCCTCGCGATAGAGGTGCGCCACGCCCAGGCCCGTGCCTGGCCCCATCACCGTCAGCCGCCCTTCGGCGGGCAGGGGGCCTTCAGGCCCGGCCAGGTGCAGGAACAGGGCTTGGTCCGCGCGGGCCACGGCATGGGCCACGGCCTCGAAATCGTTGACCAGCCGGTAGCTGTCGACGTCCAGCTTCTCGCAGATCAGGGCCGGACGGATGATCCACGGATTGTTGGTGAAGCGGATCACCTCGTCGCCCACCGGCCCGGCGATGGCCATGGCCAGGCGGCGAGGAAGGTCGCCCCCCTTGCGCGCGCGGTAATCCTCCCAGGCGGTCTGGAAGCTGGCGTGGTCGGCGGTGTGCAGCGTCACCGGCTCGTCCAGCGTGATGCTGCCGTCCGCCGCGCGGGTCGCGATAGCAAAGCGGGCGTGGGTGCCGCCGATATCGACGGTGACCAGGTCCATCACAGACCTGCCGTGGCGAGCATGGCGCTGCCGCCCTTTTCGGCCTCGTCGGCCAGGTGGCGGAACATGGCGAACAGTTCGCGGCCCGTGCCCATCTGCGGCACCGGGTCGGGCGCGGGGGTGCGGCTGGCGAGGTCTGCCGTGGTCGACAGTTCGCCGGTCTCTGCGCAGAGGCGCACGATGTCGCCATCCTGCAAGCGGCTGAGCGGGCCGCCGCCCAGCGCCTCGGGCGTGCAATGGATCGCGGCGGGCACCTTGCCCGATGCGCCCGACATGCGTCCGTCGGTGACCAGCGCCACGCGGTAGCCGCGATCCTGCAACACGCCCAGCGGCGGGGTCAGCTTGTGCAGTTCGGGCATCCCATTGGCGCGCGGCCCCTGGAAACGCATCACCACCACCACGTCGCGGTCGAGTTCGCCGGCCTTGAAAGCCAGGTCGACATCGTGCTGGTCGTCGAAGATCCGGCACGGGGCCTCGATCGTCCAGCGGCTCTTGTCGACGGCGGAGGACTTGAAGCAGGCGCGGCCCAGGTTGCCGGTGACCAACTTCATCCCGCCATCCGGCTGGAACGGATCGGCGGCGGGGCGCAGCATGGTATCGTCGCCGCTGCCGTCGATATCGCGCCAGGCCAGTGCTTCGTTGTCGAGCCAGGGTTCGCGGCCGTAACCGGCCATGCCGCGTTCCTCTGCCACGCCGATCACGTCGGCATGGGCCAGGCCCGCGCCCAGCAGTTGGTGGATCACGTAGCCCATGCCGCCCGCGTCGTGGAAATGGTTCACGTCGCCCGATCCGTTGGGATAGACGCGGGCCAGCAAGGGGACGGCACTGGAAAGCTCTGACAAGTCGGTCCAGTCCACCTGCACGCCAGCGGCGCGGGCGAAGGCGGGGATGTGGATCGCGTGGTTGGTGCTGCCGCCGGTCGCCAGCAGGCCGACCATGGCGTTCACGATCGCCTTCTCGTCGACGAGGTGGCCCAGCGGGCGGTAGTCGTTGCCGTCACGGCCCATGGCGGCCACGCGGTGCACGGCGGCCCGGTCGAACGCCTGCCGCAGCTTCGTGCCCGGCTGCACGAAGGCCGCACCGGGAACGTGCAGCCCCATCATCTCCATCATCATCTGGTTGGAGTTGGCAGTGCCGTAGAAGGTGCAGGTGCCCGGCGAATGATAGCTGCCCAACTCGCTTTCGAGCAGCTCGGCGCGGGTTGCCTTGCCCTCTGCATAAAGCTGGCGGGTCTGCTGCTTCTGCTTGTTAGAGATACCGCTCGGCATCGGGCCGGAGGGGACGAAAATCGCGGGCAGATGCCCGAAACGCAGCGCGCCGATCACCAGGCCGGGCACGATCTTGTCGCAAATGC
>JAGREI010000028.1 GCA_020446625.1 Erythrobacter sp. | reverse complement strand
AGAGGAGTAGCACTTCCTCGCTGTGCCTCTGTGTCTCTGTGCCTCTGTGAGCGTCTAATGATTCACGCAAAGCCGCAAAGCTGCGAAGAGATTCACGCCACCTTCTTCGCGCCTTTGCGGCTTTGCGTGAGAAATTTGTCCGCCTTCGGCGAAACTCGGCGTCAGATCGATTCACAAGAAGACACAAGGGACACAAAGAGGCTCGCGCAAACTTCTTCGTGGTCTTTGTGTCTTTGTGTGAACCCTGAAACGCCCGCGGCGGGCGGTAACGCCAGATTGGTTCACGCGGAGAACACGAAGGCATCAGGGACTCTGCGCCCAGCCATTCGTGCCTTTGTGGTCTTTGCGTACAAGGACTCACCAGCCCGCAGCGCAACATTTTCGACGCCGCGCGCCTGCCACTTGCCCACCTGACAGACGGCGTTCATACGCGCCCTTCTAATTCATCGCCCGCTGCTCGCGATTACCGGACCACTCGCCATTCGCTCGCTCGACCTCGACGACGATTCCACGCCAACATCATGGTGGCAGGCGCGCCTGCGCGCCCTGCCGGCGGACACGCGTCGGCGCGTAGCGGGCTTCGCGCTGGCGCTGGCGATCGAGCTGCTGATCGTGCTGCTGCTGCTGACGCTGGGGATGATCCACCGCGAAGAAGAGCCTGAATTCGTGGAGATGACCACCTTCGACGTGTCGGAGCCACCCGCTCCTGCCGCCGAGGAACAGACGCAGCAGCAGAGCGCCGCCGCCAGTCCGCAACAGGCCACCCCCACACCGGTGCAGCCGCTGCCCGCGCCCGCTTTCGAACTGCCGCCCAGCGCCCTGCCCCGGCCAACCCCGCAACCCGTGCCGCAACCGCAGCCGAGCCCCGCACCGACCCCGGCACCATCGCCCAGCCCCAGCATCGGCGTGGTGATTCGCCAGGGCTCGAACTACGGCCCGGCCGATACCGGCCCGCGCGGCGGGGCAGATAGCGCGGTGGTGGGAACGGCGCCCGACGGCTCGCCGCTCTACGCCGCGCGCTGGTATCGCGAGCCGACCGACCAGGAACTGTCGGGATACCTGTCCACCGCCAGCAGCACCGGCTGGGGCCTGATCGCCTGCCGCACCGCGCCCGGCTGGCGGGTGGAGGATTGCCGGATAATCGACGAATGGCCGCAAGGGTCAGGCATCGCGCGGGCCACGCAGGCCGCCGCCTGGCAGTTCCAGGTGCGCCCGCCGCGCGTGGGCGGCACCTACCAGACCGGCACCTGGGTGCGGATCAGGATCGACTACACCCGCACCATGCGCTGATCGTTCAGTCGACCAGCATCAGCGCGTCGAGCGCCATCACGCCCTGGCCTTGCGGATAGACGATTACCGGGTTGAGGTCGATTTCGCGGATCGACGGGTTGCCCGCCATCACCCGACCCATCTGCACGATCAGGTCCGCCAGGGCATCGACATCGAGCGCGGGCGCACCGCGCCAGCCGGTGAGCAAGGGCGCCTGCTGCAAGGACAGCAGCCCCGCCTTCACCTGCTCCACGCCCAGGTCCGGGGTGAACAGCTTCACGTCCTTGAGGATCTCGGCGGTCACCCCGCCAAAGCCCGCCAGCACCACCGGCCCCCATTCGGGATCGGACTTGGCGCCGACAATCATCTCCACGCCCATCTGCCCCATCTTCTCCACCAGCACCCCGTCGAGGCGAATGGCGGCATTGTAGGCGGCGACATTGGCATACATGCGGGTGAAGGCGGCGCGCACGTCGTCGGCAGACTTGAGGTTCAGGATCACCCCGCCCGCATCGCTCTTGTGACCAAGGGCTGCGGCCTGCGCCTTCATCACCACCGGATAGCCCAGCGCATCGGCAGCGGCTGCCGCCTCGTCCGCCGAGGCGGCGAAGGTGCTGGCGGGGAAGGGAATGCCCAGCGGGCGCAGCAGTTCCTTGGCGCGGTATTCGGGGATCACGCCGTGTTCGCCCGCCAGCGCGGGGATCACCAGCGGCTCACCCGAACGATCGGTGAGGTCGCGCTTGGCGAGATCGGCCAGCCGGGCGATCGCGCGATAGGCGCGTTCGGTGCTGGGGAACACCGGGATGCCCGCCGCGCGCAGGTGGTCGATGTATTCCTGCGGCACGTTCGCGCCTTCGTCGACCCCGGCGAAGACCAGCGGCTTGGTGATATTGCCGCCTTCGATGGCGGCCTGGATCGCGGGCAGCTTGATCTTGCAGGTGATCGGGTCCGACTGGATGATCGAGGCGACCACCGAGCCGACGCGGTCGTCTTCCAGCAGCGCGCGCAGCAGCTTGGTGTAGATCACCGGCTCCGACAGGCCGATCGCGGTGATGTCGGTGGGGTTCGACACAGGCACGAAATCGGGCAGCACCGCGCGCAGGTTGGGGCTGTTGTCGTCGTCGAGGTGCAGCAGGTCCAGCCCGATATCCTCGGCAATGTCGAAGGCCAGGCCGCGCAGCGCGCCGCTCTCGCCCAGCACCACCATGTTGGTGCCCGGCAGCGCCGGACTGGTGAGCGCGATGGTGGTGATGTCGGCCAGTTCCTCCAGGCTATCGGCAAAGATCACGCCTTCGCGCGCCAGCTTGGTCTGCATCAGCTTGAAGTCGCCCGCCATCGCCCCGGTGTGGGTGGCGGCGCTTTCCTGCGCCTTGTCGCTCTTGCCGGGGTGCAGCAGCACGATCGGCTTGCCCGCGGCGCGCGCGCGGCGGGCGGCCTGGATGAAGGCGGCCGGACGGCGGAAGGTCTCGACATACATGGCGATGACGTGGGTGGCGGGATCGTCCACCAGCCATTCGACATAGTCCTCCACGCCCGAAGCGGCTTCGTTTCCAGTGCTCACCGAGGTGGAGACGAAGCATTCACGCGGGTGCAGCGTGGTCGCCAGCACGGCGGCCAGCGCGCCCGACTGGCTGGCGATGCCCACCGCGCGTGCGCCTGCGGGGGGCGACTTCATGTTGGTTTCGACGAAGGTCAGCGGGATGCGCGCGACGTAGTTGGTGCAGCCCAGGCAGTTCGGCCCTTCGATGATCATGCCGTGTTCGGCGGCGATGCGGCCCAGTTCGGCCTGGTCCTTCGCGCCTTCCTCGCCCGCTTCGGAGAAGCCCGCGGCATAGATCACCGCCGCGCCGCAGTTCTTGGCGGCCAGCTGGCGCACGGTATCAACCACGAAGGCGCGCGGGATCGCCAGCACGGCGCAGTCGACGCCGTCGGGCAGGTCGGCCACGTCCTTGTAGACCTTCAGCCCCTGCAACTCGTCGCGCTTGGGGTTCACCGGGTAGATGGCGCCGTCGAATTCGTACTGCACCAGGTTGTTGAGCAAGGTGCAGCCGAGCGCACCGTGACGGTCCGAGGCGCCGATCACGGCGACCGACATCGGGCGCAGCAGGCGGTCGATCTGGGCATTGCTGAAACGGCGGGTTGTCATCAGGCGTTCCTTATCCCCTCCCGCCCGCGGGAGGGGCAGCGAGACTTGCCGAACGAAGTGAGGTTAGTCGCAGCGGGGTGGGCCGTTCCGGCCCATGCCCACCCCCTGCCCCTCCCGCTAGCGGGAAGGGAGGCTTGGCTCAATCCTTGTCCAGCGTCGACTTGTCGAAGGCGCCGAGGCCGGGCTTGAAGGTCTTGGCGTCGAGGAACTGGCGGGTGGCTTCCACCCGGCTTTCCACGCCGCCGAACTGGTTCAGCGCTTCCTGCGCGCGGATCAGGTAATCCTCGGCATTGTCGTAGGTCATCTCGCGCACCCGGCGCACCGCCCACTTGGTGGCGCGCAAGGCCTGGCCGTCCTTCTTCTTCAGCACTTCGCAGACCTCGATCACGCGCGCCTTCAGCTGGTCGGCAGGCAGCGATTCGTTGACCATCCGCAGCGCCGCAGCTTCGGGACCGGTCAGGTTCTCGCCCATCATGGCGTGGTACATGGCATCGCGGAAGGGCAGCAGTTCTGCCGCCACCTTCGACGCGCCGCCGCCGGGCAGGATCGCCCAGTTGATCTCGGACAGGCCGAACTGCGCCTCGTCGGAACAGAAGGCCAGGTCGCAGGCGAACATCGGGCCGTAGGCGCCGCCGAAGCACCAGCCGTTGATCATGGCCACGGTGGGCTTTTCGAACCAGCGCAGGCGTTCCCACCACGAATAGGCTTCGCGCTGGTTGCTGCGCACGGCACCCAGGCCTTCGTGTTCGGCCATGCGGAAATATTCGAGCAGGTCCATGCCCGCCGACCAGGCAGAGCCTTCGCCGGTGAGCACCAGCACCTGCACGTCATCGCGGAATTCCAGTTCCTCGATCACGATCTTCATCTGCCGGTTGAGCTTGGGGCTCATGCAGTTGCGCTTGTCGGGGCGGTTGAACGAAACCCAGGCGATGCCGTCCTCGACGACGCACTTGACGGTTTCTTCCTGCGGGCGGGGATCGGGTTGGGACGGGCCTTTTGCCATGGGAACTCTCCTCCGGATTGGGACGCGCCGACTCGCCGGGCGCCGCGATTGTTATGCCCAATAACGATTTCGATTGCTATGAGCAACAACAATCTCTACAGGGTTGGAAATGGACGATCCGCTGCCCAGACTGCCCGGCTATTCGCTGCGTCGCGCTGCCCACGCCACGGCAGCGCAACTGGCCGTGCGACTGGGGGAACTTGACCTGCGGCAGGTCGATGCCTCGGTGCTGATCCTGATCCAGGGCAACCCGCAGGTCACCGCCAGCGCGCTGGGGCGGCAGCTGGATATCCAGCGCGCCAACATGGTGCCGCTGCTCGCCCGGCTGGAGGAACGCGGACTGATCGCCAAGGAGCCGATCGACGGCAAGTCGCTGGGCCTGTCGCTGACCGCCGAGGGCGAACAGCTGACCACGGCCGCGCTGCAAGTCATCGAGACCTTCGAAGCCGAACTGCTCGCCCGCGTGCCAGCGCCGCACCGCGATCACCTGCTGCCCGCGCTCGACGCGCTGTGGCGCTAACCGACTCGCCAAGGCTGCCGAAGTTGATAGTGTCCGGTCATTCTCGGGGAGGAGAACGCATGACCAGACTACCGCTCGCCGCCGCCCTGGCGCTGGCTATCGCATCGCCCGCCGCAGCGCAGGTTGCCGGGGTTCCGCTCGACATGGAGCCGCGCCAGTGCGACCGCGCCTGCCTGGAAACCTATGTCGAACGCTACCTGGCGGCCATGGCCCACGGCGGCTTCGACGAGAGCCTGTTCGCGCGCGACGTGCGCTTTACCGAGAACGGGGTGGAACTACCGCTGGGCAACGAGGGGCTGTGGGCCACCACCGTCTCGCCCGAAGGATACCGGCTGGTGGTGCCGGACGTGGTGACCGGCCAGGTCGCCGCGCTGGTGACGGTGCGCGAACAGGCGAGCCAGTCCGCCACCGGGCCGCAGCGCGAGCCGGAGCCGGTGGGCATCAGCCTGCGCCTGCGCATCAATGCCCAGGGGCTGATCTCCGAAGTCGAGCAGATCGCCGCGCGGCCCGAACGCCCGCTTGGCCCCGGCTCCGCTGCGCCATCCAGCCCCTTCCCCGCCACCGGCGCGGCGGTGGAGGCGCTGGGCGCGCCCTGGCCCGGCTATCTGGCGGCCGTCCCCGAAGGCGAACGCCACACCCGCGCCGAGCTGGTGGAAATGGCCAACGCCTATTTCGAAGCGGTCGAACGCAATACCGGGCACGATTACTACCCCTTCACCGACGATTGCCTGCGGCTGGAGAACGGCATCATTGCCGCCGCACCGGCAGGACACGACCTGGCGGATCGCCCCTCGTTCGGCGCGGTGCAGACCTGTCGCGGCCAGTTCGAAACCAGCCTGATCGGCACCGTCACCGGCGTGCGTGACCGGCGCGTGGTGGCGGTCGACCCCGAACGCGGGATCGTCTTCGCCTTCGCCTTCTTCGATCATCGCCCGATCAACTGGACCTGGCAGCTGGGCGAACTGTTCAAGGTGGAACATGGCCAGATCGAACGGATCGAGGCGATTTTCATCCGCAGCCCCTATGGCCTGTGTTCGGGCTGGAGCACCTATACCCAGTGTCGCAGCGAGGAACCGCAGGATGTTCGCTAGGATCGCCCTGCCCGCGCTGGCCATGCTGCTGGCCTCCACCGCCGCCACGGCGCAGGACGTACCTGCCCCCACCGCGCACACGCTGGAAGTCTATGCCAGTGCGGGCGAGCATCTCGACTGGAACGACGAGCGCGATTTCGCTGCCGCCGAACGCGGGCTGATCGCGCGCTATCCCGATACCCGGCTGGTGGCGGACGATGGCCATGTCGTCTGGGCCTTCCCCGATTACCAGGCCATGCGCCATGCCCCGCCGCCCGAAGGCGTCCACCCGGTGCTGTGGCGGCAGGCGCGGCTCAACGCGGCCAATGGCCTGTTCGAGGTGGTGCCTGGCGTCTACCAGCTGCGCGGGTTCGACCTGGCCAACATGACCATTGTCGAAGGCGATACCGGGATCATCGTGATCGACCCGCTGACCGCGGTCGAGAGCGCGCGCGCCGGGCTGGAGCTGTACTATGCCCACCGCCCGCAACGGCCCGTGGTGGCGGTGATCTACACCCACAGCCATGTCGATCATTTCGGCGGCGTGCGCGGGGTGGTGGACGAGGCCGACGTGCTGGCCGGTCGCGTGCAGGTGATCGCGCCCGCCGGGTTCCTGCACGAAGCGATCAGCGAGAACGTGACGGCGGGCAACGCCATGTTCCGCCGCACGATCTATTACTCGGGCATCATGGTGCCGCCCGAACAGCGCGGATCGCTGGGCGCGGGGCTTGGCCCCGGCGTCGCCAACGGGCAGCAGACCTTCATCGCCCCGACCGAGGAGCTGCCCGAACAGGGCGGTACCCGCGTGATCGACGGCGTCACCTTCCAGTTTCGCGGCGCCAACGGCACCGAGGCGCCCAGCGAGCTGATGTTCTACCTGCCGCAGTTCGGCGTGCTCGACGTGGCGGAAGTGGCCACCCGCACCGTCCACAACCTGCTCACCCCGCGCGGGGCGCAGGTGCGCGACGCGGCCCGCTGGTGGCAGGCGATCGACGCGGTGCTGACCGAGTTCGGCGGCCAGAACGGCAGTGGAGCGCAGGTGATGGTGGGCAGCCACCACTGGCCCAGCTGGGGCGGACCCGCGATCCGCGAACAGCTGGAAAACCAGCGCGATTTCTACAAGTTCGTCCACGACCGTTCGCTTTACCTGGCCAACAACGGCGAGACGATGGACGAGATCGCGGCCGAGCTGCAACTGCCGCCCAGCCTCGCCAGCCAGTGGACCTTGCAGGACTACTACGGCACGCTGGGAAGCGGCGGGCGCGCGGTGTTCCAGCGATACCTGGGCTGGTACGATGGCAACCCGGCCAACCTCAATCGCCTGCCCCCGGTGGACAGCGCGCAGCGCACCATTGCCTATATGGGCGGGGCCGATGCCGTACTGGCGCGGGCGCGCGCGGACTATGACGCGGGTGACTACCAGTGGGTGGCGCAGGTGGTGAACCAGCTGCTGTTTGCCGAACCCGACAATCTGGAAGCCCGCGCCTTGCAGGCCGATGCCCTCACCCAGCTGGGTTACCAGCAGGTCAGCGCCAGCTGGCGCAACGTCTACCTCACCGCTGCACGTGAGCTGCGGCAGGGCGTGGTGCCGATCCCGATTACCGCGCGTTCGGGCGACTATGTGACGCAGATGAGCCCGGCGATGCTGTTCGACTATGCCGGCATTGCCTTGTCGGCGGAACGTTCGGCGGGCGCGCGGGTGGCGCTGGTGGTGGAGGCTGGCGATGGCGATCCGCTGTTCGCGGAAGTGCGCGACGGCCTGCTGCGCTATCGCCGGGCGACCGGCGCCGACACCGCCACGCGGATCGTGCTGGCCAAGCCCATGCTCGAAGCGCTGCTGACCCGGCGGATCGACGTGAGCGAAGCGGTAGAGCGCGACGAGCTGGCAATCGACGGCGACCGCGACACGGTGAGCGCCTTCTTCGACATGTTCGACAGCTTCACCCCCGGTTTCAACCTCGTCACGCCCTGATGCAGCTGGTAACCTGACCCGCAAAGGAAAAGCCCATGCCCAGAACCCGCCTCTATTCGCTCGACGAACTGGACGATATCCCCGGCACCAAGGTGTTCCGCGCGCGGGCCAGTCGCGAGGCGTACCACCTGCACAAGTTCTGCATGAGCCTGATGAAGCAGGAAAACCGCGAGGCCTTCAAGGCTGACGAGCGCGCCTGGCTCGACCAGTTCAGGATGAGCGAGGAGCAGAAGCAGGCGGTGCTGGATCGCAACCTGTCGAAACTGATCGAGCTGGGCGGCAACATGTACTTCCTCGTCAAGATCGCCAGCACCGATGGCTGGTCGGCGCAGAAGGCGGTCAGTTCCATGAGCGGCATGAGCGCCGACGAATATGCGCAGATGATGCTGGAAGGCGGCCGCAGCCCTGAGGGCCTGCGCTCCAAGCGGGAGGGCCGCTGACATGGCACGCATTACCGCAGG
Organism: Erythrobacter sp.; assembly: GCA_020446625.1. Lineage (GTDB taxonomy): Bacteria > Pseudomonadota > Alphaproteobacteria > Sphingomonadales > Sphingomonadaceae > Alteraurantiacibacter. Next base: position 21,115 of record JAGREI010000028.1, on the reverse strand, counting down.
CATTGCCACCAGCCACGTCCCCGCCATCGGCGCGGCGATCGACCTGGGCAAGCAGAAGGACCTCTACTGGGCGCCGGTCTTCCAGGGCTACGAATTCGTCAAGGAATGGATCAAGTCGCATACGCCCGACGTGATCATCTTGGTCTACAACGATCACGCATCGGCGCTGATGCTCGATATCGTGCCCACCTTCGCGCTGGGCTTTGCCGAGGAATTCCTCCCCGCCGACGAGGGCTGGGGCCGCCGCCCGGTGCCGACGGTCTACAACCACCTTGATCTGGCCGCGCACATTGCCGAGCAGCTGGTGATCGACGAGTTCGACATCACCCTGATCAACGAGATGGACGTCGACCACGGCCTGACCGTCCCGCTCAGCCTCGTGTTCGGCCAGCCGGAGGAATGGCCGTGCAAGGTGATCCCGCTGGCGGTCAACGTCACGCAGTTCCCCACCCCCTCAGGCGAACGCTGCTGGAAGCTGGGCGAGGCGCTGCGCAACGCGGTGAAGACCTTCCCCGAGGACTTGGACGTGCAGGTCTGGGGCACCGGCGGCATGAGCCACCAGCTGCAAGGCACCCGCGCCGGGCTGATCAACGAGGAATTCGACCGCCGCTTCATCGACCTGCTCGCCCACGAGCCGGAGGAGCTGAAATACATCACCCGCCTCGAATACCTGCGCGAAACCGGCACCGAGGGGATCGAGTTGATCATGTGGCTGATCATGCGCGCCTCGCTCGGCTACGGGGTGGAGGAGAAGAAACGCTTCTACCGCGTGCCGGCGAGCAACACCGCCGTGGGGCATGTGGTGTACGAGGCGAAGAGTTAGGCTCCGTCGACCCCGTTCCGATATCGCCATTTCAGCAGCAATGCGCGGATGCCGAACACCAGATACAGCAGGCTACCGAGCAACCACGCGTAGTCACTCCACGTCGCGCTATCGAGGGTCTGCAATTTCGATATCGCAATCACCCCCGCCACTACAGCCATGCCAATCAAGAGCGGCCATCCCACTTGTGCGGAATTCTCGGCGCAGCGTTCCTCGCGTGACAAAGCCGGACCGACTGGTGCTCGCCGCTCCAAGTCTACCATCGGTGCAGCAGTGTAGCGTCGAATGGCGAGCCAGATCACTATTACCATTATCGCCCCGACAACATACCCGATCAATTCGGCCTGACGATCAAGGACTTGCGGAACAAGTACTGCCGCAAGCGTAACGGCAATCATCATAAAGCCGAAGGCCAGCCACATCATCTTGCGGTACGATCGCCGATATTCATCGACAAATTTGTCTCGCTCCGCAGGCGATACCCGGTAGGCTGCGCCAACCCTGTTCCTGCGATAGATGTAGCCATCGCCATCTTCTTTGAATTGCGCGGCAAAAAGCGTTGTCGCCAGACTGTCGGATCCCCCAAAGAGCAAGAGCGCTTCTCCCCATCAATCGAGTTCGAATCGATAGCCCAAGGATAGGCCCAGTGCCTAGCATGATGAGCAGTCGGCGATCTGATGGCACCCTCAATTGGCAGCTTGAAAGTCGGCTCATTGATTGACAATGTCCGGCAGGCATCCGATCTAGCGCGCCGTAAATTCCGCTCCAAGCCGAGGATGCCATGACCACCCAACCTACCGCCGCCGACCTTTCCGCCGATATCCAGCGCGTGTTCGCGTTGCAGCAGGCCAACCAGTGGAACGTGAAGGCGAGCGATGCCGCCACCCGCCGCGCCAAGTTGCAGAAACTGAAGGATGCGGTCGAGCGTCATGCTGACGATATCGTCGCCGCCGTGCTGAAGGACACGCGCAAGCCCGAAGGCGAGATCCGCGTGACCGAGGTGCTCAACATCGTAGGTAACGTGCAGCTCAACATCGACAATGTCGAAGAGTGGATGAAGCCCGCCGAAGTCACCCCGTCGCGGGTGGAGACCGACAAGGCCTTCATCATCCCCGAAGCGCGCGGCGTGTGCCTGATCCTTGGGCCGTGGAACTTCCCGCTCGGCCTCACGCTCGGCCCGGTGGCCGCAGCGGTGGCGGCGGGCAACTGCTGCATGGTCAAGCTGACCGACCTCTGCCCCAACGTCGCCTCGATCGCCAAGGTCATCATCGAGGAAGTGTTCGACGAGAACGAAGTCGCCGTGTTCGAAGGCGACGTGTCGGTGGCCGAGGCGCTGCTGGAGCTGCCGTTCAACCACATTTTCTTCACCGGCAGCACCCGCGTGGGCAAGATCGTGATGGCGGCCGCCGCCAAGCACCTCGCCACGGTGACTCTGGAGCTGGGCGGCAAGAGCCCCGTCATCATCGACAAGGACGCCCCCATCGCCCCCATCGCCGCCGCGCTGGCAGGCGCCAAACAGTTCAACGGCGGGCAGGCGTGCATCTGCCCCGACTATGTCTTCGTGCCGCAGGACAAGCAGGCCGAACTGGTCGAGGGCTTCCGCGCCAATGTGCAGGCGAACCTCTACGCCAGTGGCGAGATCGACAAGTCTGCGATCGCGCAGGTGGTCAACCAGGGCAACTTCAACCGCGTGAAGGCCATGGTGGACGATGCCGTGGAACAGGGCGCGACCGTGGCCGTGGGCGGGCAGATGGACGAGGCGGACCTGACCATCCACCCCACCATGCTCACCAATGTCACCCCGCAGATGAAGATCCTGCAAGACGAGATCTTCGCCCCCGTGCTGCCGGTGATGACCTACGACAACCTCGACCAGGTGGTGGATTACATCTCCAGCCGCGACAAGCCGCTGGCGCTCTACATGTTCTCGCAGAGCGAGGAGAACATGGACAAGGTGCTGAAGCGCACCAGCTCAGGCGGCACGACGCTGAACGGGGTGTTCTCGCACTACCTCGAAAACCGCCTGCCGTTTGGCGGGGTCAACGGTTCGGGCATGGGCAGCTATCACGGCTACTGGGGCTTCAAGGAATTCAGCCACCACCGCGCGGTGTACCAGCACATGGCGGCCTAGAGCCTGTCTAGTCGTCGCGCGCCTGCCACCGGGCCATGGTGTCCCGGTGGTGGCGAGTGCGCAGGACGATCATCCAGCCCAACCACAGCCAGGCCAGTACCATCAACCCGAACCCCGCGTGCTGCAAGGGCACCGGCCCCAGCATCACCCAGTCGCCGGTCCAGCGCGGCCAGGCGATCATGCCCAGCGCCACCATGACCGCGCCCAGCCCCAGCCAGCGCCACGGCCGCAGGTATCCGCGCATGTGGCGGCGATAGGCCGCCCGGCCCGGTTCGGTGGCGAGGTCGAAGTCGGGTGCCATCACTCCGGCGCGATGTGGAACACCCGTTCCGCATTGCCGTGGCACAGCGCGTGCATTTCGGCTTCGGTGCAGGCGAAGTTTTCAATAAACGAAACCGCCGGTTCCATCGGCTGGTAGGGGTAGTCGATCGCCCAGATGACGTTGTCGATCCCCATCCGGTCGATGGCGTAGCGCAAGGTCAGCGGGTCTTCCACGCCCGAGGTGGTGAAGACGAAGTTGTCGCGGAAGTATTCCTCCATGCTGCGCTGGGTCTTGGGCGCGCGGCCCACGGCCTGTGCGCGGGTGTTCATGAAGTTGATGCGCCAGATGAAGAAGGGCACCATCTCGCCCATGTGGCCCACGCAGATGCGCAGCTTGGGGAAGTGGTCGAACACCCCGCCCGCCATCATCCGCAGCATGTTGGTGGCCACTTCCACGCCATAGGCCCACATGGCGCTGTCCATGCCGTAGTCCATCAGCGGGCCTTTCAGCGTGTCGGACGGGCCGCGCGGGTGGATGTAGATGGTGGCATCGTGCGCTTCGGCCGCCTCGAAGATCGGCCAGAAGCGGTAATCGTCGAAATAGTCGCCGTTGGTGTGGCCATTCACCACCAGGCCGTTAAGCCCGAGCGTGGTCATCACCCGCTCCACCTCCTTCGCGGCGCGCTTGGGTGAATGCGGGGCAAAGCTGCCCAGCCCGACGAACCGCCTGGGGTGGCGCTGGCAGATTTCGGCCATCCTGTCGTTGCTCAGCGCGGCAAGGTCCGTGGCGGTATCGGCGTCGAACATCTGCACGCCCGGCGCGGTGAGCGTGAGCAGGTGCATGTCCACCCCGTACTGGTCCATCTGCCGCATCCGCTCCCCCTCGGCATCCAGCAGGCCGGAGAGGAAATCCATCTTGCCATAGCCCGACCGGTCCCCGGCGGCATCGTAGATGCCCTTCACCAGCAGCTTGTCCGCGCTTTGCGTGGGGCTGCGGGCGACCTTCTGCAATTCGGCGGCGACTTCGGGGATCGACCATGCTTCCTCGCAGGCGATCAGGCGGCACTTTGCTCCCATGGGACTCTCCTCTCTCCGCTTGCCAGCCTAGGGCGGCACGCGCCCGCCGGGCAAACGATTTCGCGCCAAGCTGTGCTTTGACCTGGCTAAAGCCTTTCTGCATTGCCCGAAGCCGCAGCGAGCACCACCTTGGCCGCATGACCGAAACCAGCACCCTTACCCGCCTGCCCACCTACTACCTCAGCCATGGCGGCGGGCCGTGGCCGTGGATGCCGCAGGCCGCGCCTGCCTATGCCGTGCTCGATGCCTCGCTGAAGGCGCTGCGTCGCGAGCTGGGCGAGGCTCCGCGCGCCGTGCTGGTGGTAACCGCGCACTGGGAGACGCCGGAATTCACCTTCTCCGCCGCCCAGCGCCCCGGCATGATCTACGACTATTACAACTTCCCGCCCGAGACTTACCAGATCACCTATCCCGCCCCCGGCCTGCCCGCGCTGACCGAACGCGCGGCGGACCTGTTGCGCCAGGGCGGCATGGCGGCGCATGTCGATCCGGAACGCGGCTTCGATCACGGCACCTTCAGCCTGATGCAGGCGATCTATCCCGAAGCCGAGATGCCCATCGTGCAGATGTCGATCCGCAAGGATTTCGACCCCGTGCTGCATGTCGAGGCGGGCAAGCTGCTGGCCGCGCTGCGCGACGAAGGCGTGGTGATCGTGGGCAGCGGGCTCAGCTTCCACAACCTGCGCGCCATGGGGCCGCTGGGCCGCGATGCCAGCCGCGCCTTCGACGGCTGGCTGCAAACGGCGCTGCTCGACCAGGCAGGAGAGCCCCGCGCGCAGGCGCTGATCGACTGGGAACGTGCTCCAGCCGCGCGGCTGGTCCACCCGCGCGAGGATCACCTGATGCCGCTACACGTGGCGCTGGGCGCGGCCATGGGCGAACAGGCGCACCTGTCCTATCACGAGGACTCCTTCTTCGGCGCGATCAGCGCCTCCAGCTTCCGCTTCGGAGATGCCCCCGCCGCATAGCCCGAAGGCCCGGAATCCTGCGCGATTGCCAAGAGGGACTTTTTAGCGGATAAATTGTCCCATGGCGTCGCGCATGACCACGGACATCGAAAGCTGGACATCCGACGGGCTCGCCCGGCGCGAGGCGCTGAGCCAGTGGCGCGAGTGGGCGGCCAGCACCATCGCCCCGATCGAGGTGGAAGTGTTCGACGCCGACAGCTTCGCCGCGCGCTGGATCAGCCACGGCATCGGCCAGCTGCGATTGCTGCACCTTTACGCCCCCGCCCAGCGCGTGACGCACACCGGGATCGAAGGCAGCGCGGGCCGCGCCGGGCCGTCGATCCAGCTGGTCTATTCGCGGCAAGGCGCGATGAAGACGCAGATGGAAGGCAAGAGCTTCACCCTCCAGCCCGGCCAGTTCGTGCTGCTCGACAATACCCGCTACTACCAGATGGAAATGCGCACCCCGCACGAGGCGCTGGACCTGATGATGCCGCAGGCCTGGCTCGAACGGCACCTGCCCGATCCGGGCGCCTTGCTCGGCCGGGTGATCGACACGCGCCACGGCTGGGGCAAGCCGCTGGGGGCGCTGCTGGAAACGCTGCCCGACGGGATCGGCAACGCGCCCTTGCCGCGTTCGCTGATCGCGGAACAGATCGGCAGCCTGCTGGCGCTGGCCACCGGGTTCGAGGAAAGCGAGCATGTCAGCCGCCATCGCGGCCAGCTGGCGCGGCGCATCCTGCGACGGATCGAAAGCGACTATGCCGACCCCGCGCTGTCGCCCGAACGGGTGGCCGAGGCTTGCGGCATTTCCAAGCGGTACCTGCAAACGCTGCTGGCGGGCAGCGGCACCAGCTTCGTGCAGGAACTGAACGCCATCCGGCTCGACCGGGCGAGCGACCTGCTGGCCGATCCGCGCGCCAAGTGCCTGCCGGTGGCGGACGTGGCCTATCGCTGCGGCTTCCTCGATCCGGGCTATTTCACCCGCCTGTTCCGCAAGCGGTTCGGCATCACCCCCAGCGAATGGCGCGCGGGCCACGCGCCGCAGTCCTGACCGTGCTGAAGATCGCCCTCGCCCTGATCGTGCTGGCGCTGCTGGGGCTGGGCCTGGGCTATCTCGTCTCGCCGCTGCACACCTTCAACACGCTGGTTCCCAAGGATGCCGGCGGCCGCAAGGTGGCGAGCGACCTGGCCTATGGCGACAATCCGCGCCAGCAGCTGGATATCTATGCGCCCGCGGGCGGCGGACAGGGCCTGCCGGTGATCGTGTTCTTCTATGGCGGCAGCTGGGATAGCGGCACGCGCCACGGCTACGATTTCGTCGGCCGGGCGCTGGCGGCGCAGGGCTTCGTGGTGGTGATACCCGATTACCGGCTGGTGCCGGAAGTGCGCTATCCCGGCTTCGTGGCGGATGCCGCATCGGCGGTGCGCTGGGCGCGGGCGCACGTGGCGCAATACGGCGGCGATCCGGAACGGATGGTGCTGTCGGGCCATTCGGCGGGCGCCTACAATGCTGCCATGCTGGCCTTCGACGATCGCTGGCTGGGGGCGGACCGCGACGGCGTGCGCGGCTTCGTGGGACTGGCCGGGCCATACGATTTCCTGCCGCTGGATACCGACGCCAGCCGCGCCGCCTTCGGCCAGTGGCACGACCTGTCGGAGACGCAGCCGGTCCATTTCGCCAGTTCCGACGATCCGCCCGCGCTGTTCCTTCACGGCGCGGACGATACCACGGTGCGCCCGCGCAACAGCACGGCGATGGCCGCCGCGCTGGAAGCGGTGGGGGTATCGGCGCGGGTGATCGACTATCCGGGGGTAGACCACGTCGACGTGCTGATCCGCCTGTCGCGCCCCTTGCGCAGCCGCACCCCGGTGCTGGCCGACATGGTGCAGTTCGCCCGCGAAGTCACCGCGCGCGACTGACCATCCAACAAGACAAACTGACTAGTCTTTTTGTCCTATCGGACCTGCGCAAGAATCCTTCCGTCCCGGCGCTTGCAGGCGTAACATTCGTGCCGTGACGGGGAAGGCCCTGCGCCAGCGAGAGGATCAGAACGCATGTCCACCCAAGCCAAGGGTTTCCCCCTGCCCAGCTCCATCGGGATCGTCCCCGGCACCGAAGCCGCGCAGGCGGCATACCCCTATTACACCCAGTTCCTGCCCGAAGACGACGACAAGTTCTGGTTCTACAACTCGATGCATTTCCCCGAACCGATGCATCACTTCGACATGATCACGGCGGAGGCCGCCTATGTCGCGCTGGGGGCCTTCAACACCCGCGTCCACGTGCTGCCCACGGCCAAGGGGATCGATCACCGGGTGATCAACGGGCGGGTCTACATCGGCGGCATCGCCGTGACGGACCCGGACGAGATTGCCGAGCGGGTGGGCGAATTCCAGCAACGCGCCTTCTACTACTACGAACACTGGGAACGGCTGTATGACCAGTGGAAGGACAAGATGAAGGCGCTGATCGCGGATGCGCAGGCGCTGCCCACTCCGTCGCTGCCCAAGTACGAACCGCTGGAAACCACCCACACCGGCAAGGGCGTGGCGGCGAACCATGACCTCTTGAAGATCTACCAGGCGCAGGTGGAAGGCTACCACCGGATGTGGCACCACCACTTCGAATTCCTGCTGCTGGGCTACGGCGCCTACATGACCTTCTTCGATTTCTGCAAGAAGGCCTTCCCCGAGATTTCCGACCAGGCGATCAGCCGCATGGTGGCGGGCATGGAAGCCGAGATCTTCCGCCCCGACGAGGAGGTAAAGCGCCTCGCCCGCCGCGCCGTGGAACTGGGGGTGGATCGCCACTTCACCGACAACATGGATATCGACCAGGTGCTGGCCGATCTCGACGCGCTGGGCAATGCCGGCAAGGAATGGCTGGGCGAGTTTGAGGAAAGCCGCAACCCGTGGTTCAACGTCAGCTCGGGCGATGGCTTCTACCACTATCACCGCAGCTGGAACGACGACCTCAGCCTGCCGTTTGCCGCGCTGCCGGGCTATATCGACAAGATCAAGGCGGGCGTGAACATCGAACGCCCCACCGCGCAACTGGTGGAGGAGCGCAACCAGCTGGTGGCCGACTACCGCGACCTGCTCGATACCGAGGAGGACAAGGCCACCTATGACCAGCTGATCGGCCTCGCACACCGGGTTTTCCCCTATGTCGAAGGTCACAAGTTCTACTGCGAGCATTGGTACACGAACCTGTTCTTCAACAAGATCAGGGAGTTCGGTGCCCTGTTGGTGGAGCACGGCTTCTTCGGCGCTGCTGGCGTCGAGGATGACGTGTTCCACCTCAACCAATACGAGCTGGAAAGCGCCATCGTCGACCTGATGCTGGCCTGGGGCATCGGCGGCGAACCGCGCGGCCCCAGGCACTGGCCCGCGATCGTAACCCAGCGCAAGGCGGCGATCGCGGAATGGGGCAAGCACAGCACCCCGCCTGCGCTCGGCAACGTGCCGGACCATATCGACGATCCGGCCATCGTGATGCTGTGGGGGATCACCCGCGAGAACCTCGACAGCTGGATGAACGAGGGCGAGAGCGACCCCAACGAGCTGAAGGGCTTTGCTGCCTGCTCGGGCGTGGTCGAAGGCACGGCGCGGGTGGTGAAATCGGTGGCCGAGATCGGCCGCATCCAGCCGGGCGACGTGCTCGTCTGCCAGGTGACGAACCCCACCTGGTCGCCCATCTTCCAGAAGATCAGCGCGGCGGTCAGCGACATCGGCGGCAGCATGAGCCACATGGCCATCGTCGCGCGCGAATACGGCCTGCCTGCGGTGGTCGGCACGGGCAGCGCCACCACCAAGATCCGCGACGGCGCGCGCATTCGCGTCGACGGCGGCAAGGGGACGGTGACTATTCTGGAGCAACCCGCCGAAGCCCCGGTACTGGAGGAGGTATAGGCCATGCAAGCCGTCGCCTGGTTTGCCGATGTCGGCATCACTGATCGCCCCACCGTGGGCGGCAAGGGCGGTTCGCTGGGCGAACTGACGCAGGCCGGGATCGCCGTGCCGCCCGGTTTCGTGGTCACCACGGCGGCCTTCGAGCTGTTCCTCGCCAAGCTGGAAGCGATCAAGCCGATCCGCCCGCGGGTGGAGGAACTCGATCCTGCCGACCTGGAAGCCGCGCGCAAGCTCTCCGAACGCCTCCGCTCGCGGGTGATGTGTGAGGCCATGCCGCCCGAAGTCGAAGCCATGCTGCGCCTCGCCCACGCCGAGCTGTGCGCCGACGAGCAACCCGTCGCAGTCCGCTCCAGCGCCACCACCGAGGACGCCGAGGACGCCAGCTTTGCCGGCTTGCAGGACACCTTCCTGTGGGTGCTCAACGCCGACGCCATGATCTACTACGTGCGCGAATGCTGGGCCTCGCTCTACTCGGTCGAAAGCATGACCTACCGCCGCAAGCAGGCCATCCCCGAAGCGGGCGTGGCCATGGCGGTGGTGGTGCAACGCATGGTCGACGCGAAATGCGCGGGCGTGATGTTCACCCGCAGCCCCACCACGGGCGACAAGTCGGTGATCACCATCGAAGGCGCCTGGGGCCTCGGGTCTGCGGTGGTCAGCGGCGAAGTCACCCCCGACAAATGGGTGGTGGGCAAGATCACCGGCGAGATTTCCGCGCGCGATATCTCCAACAAGCACGCCCGGCAGGTGCCGGCGCCCGATGGCGGGATCGTGGAGGTGGAGAACGCGCCCGACATGGCCCATGCCCCCTGCCTCACCGACGAGGAACTGATGGCCTTGCGCGAAGTCGGCCGCCGGATCGAGAAGCACTATGGCAAGCCGCAGGACATCGAATGGGCGATCGATCAGCAGGGCCAGCTGCTGCTGCTGCAAGCGCGCCCCGAAACTGTCTGGGCCATGCGCGACGCCAAGGCCAGGCCCGTGGCCGCACCCGGCGGCAATGCCATGAGCCACGTCATGGGCATCTTTTCCGGAGGCCACAGGAAATGAGCCTGACCGGCAAGGACGTGGCCGAAATCGCGCGGCTGCTCGACCAGTCGCACTTCGCTTCGCTCGACTTGCAGATGGGCCAGTTCCGCCTGCGTATCCGCCGCGATGGCGGTGGCGGCGGCTGGTCGCGCGGGGAGGCGGTAGAGGAGGCCGCTTCCCCGCCCCCTCCCCCGCAGGTTCCCGCTGCTGCCCCTGCGCAAGCTACTGCCGGTGCGGGTGAAGTCGACGTTCCCGCCCCGCTGCTGGGCAACTTCTATTCCGCCCCGCGCCCTGGCGAAGATCCCTTCGTGGCCCTGGGCGACCGGGTGGAACCCGATACCGTGATCGGGATCATCGAGGTGATGAAGCTGATGAACTCGGTGCGCGCGGGCGTTGCCGGAACGGTAACGGCGCTGTTGGCGGAGAACGGCAGCGCCATCGAGAAGGGGCAGGCGATTATCCGGGTGAAGGTGGATTGATGCGCGCCCTGTCTCACCTCGTCATCCCCGCGCAGGCGGAGATCCAGGGCCTCTACCGCTGCGCTCGCTGGATTGGCTGCGCTCTTCTTCGAATCCCCGCCTGCGCGGGAATGACGAAATTGGGATAGCAAACCATGGCCAACATCCAGATCGTCGAAACCAGTCTCCGCGACGGCAACCAGTGCCTGTGGGGCGCAACCGGCATCGATACCGCCAAGACGCTCACCATTGCGCCTGCCATGGAGCGCGCGGGGTTTTCCGCCATCGACTTCACCACCTCCACCCACATGGGTGTGGCGGTGCGCTACAAGCAGGAAGACCCGTGGGAGCGCATTCGCGGCATGGCGGAGATCTGCAAGGATACGCCGCTGCAGTTCCTGTCGACCGGGTTCCGCTTCATCGCCTGGGAAACCGCGACGCCCGACTTCATGGAGCTGGCCTTCAAGACGCTGGCGACCAACGGCATCCGCCGCTTCGCCCTCGCTGACCCGATGAACGACGCGCAGTCGAACGTGGACGTCGCCCGCATGGTGAAACGTGCAGGCGGTGAACAGGTGATCGGCGCGCTGGTGTTCTCGATCAGCCCGATCCACGACGATGCGCACTATGCCCATGCGGCCCGCACCATGGCAGCCAGCGGCGACATCGACGCGCTCTACATCAAGGACCCGGGCGGGCTCCTGACCTCCAAGCGGGCGCAGACGCTGATCCCCGCGATCATGGCCGAGATCGGCGACAAGCCGCTGGAACTGCATTCGCACTCCACCATTGGCCTTGCCGAGCAAGCCTATTGCGAGGCGGCTGACATGGGCGTGGCCGCGCTGCAATGCGCCAGCGGCGGGCTGGCCAGCGGCACCTCGCACCCGTCGGTGCGCGGCACCGTCGCGAACCTGCGCGCGCTGGGTCACAGGGTGGACGTGGATGACGAGGCGGTGGCGGAGATTTCCGACTGGTTCACCGCCATTGCCGATGCCGAGAACCTGCCCAAGGGCCACCCGATGCATTTCGATGCCGCCTATTTCCAGCACAACCTGCCCGGCGGCATGGTCGGCACCATGCGCCGTCACCTGGCCGATCAGGGCGTGCCCGAACTGGAGGGCGCGGTGATCGAGGAGATGGGCCGCGTGCGCCGCGAGCTTGGCTGGCCGATCGTGATGACGCCGTTTGCGCAGATGTTGCAGACGCAGGCGGTGATGAACGTCACCGGCGAAGAACGCTGGGCGGTGATCCCCGACGAGATCATCCGCTTTGCCATCGGCAAGTTCGGCCGCCCCAATGCGCCGGTCGATCCGAATGTGATGGACCGCATCATGGCCAACCCGCGCACGAAGGAACTGGAAGCCGAGACCGGCATGGCCGACGTGAAGACGCTGCGCAAGAAGCTGGGCGAGAACCTGTCGGACGAGGAGTTCCTGCTGCGCGCCACCATGCCGCAAAACCTTGTCGACGCCATGCAGGCCGCCGGCCCGGCGGAACGGCATTACGACCCGAAGAAGGTGACGCTGATGAACCTGCTGCGCGAAGTGCTGGCGCGTTCCGATGTCGACCAGTTTGCCCTGGAGAAGGAAGACTTCTCGCTGGAACTGGGGGCGTGATGCGCACCCCAAAGGGCTTCATGTTCGACCTCGACGGGACGCTGATCCTGTCGAACCGCGCGCTCGGCAGCTACGATGCCATCCCCGGCGCGGCAGAGGCGCTGCACCGGCTGAACGCGCTGGGCGTGCCGTGGATCGCGCTGACCAACGGCAGCGCCTATGCCGCGAGGAAGCAGGCTCCGCGCCTGCGCGCCGTGGGCTTGCCGGTGCCGGACGAGCGGCTGTTCACTCCCAACTCGGTGGCGGCCAGAGTGATCGCGGATGCGGGCCACCAGAACGTGCTGGTGCTCGGCACCCCCGGCGTGGCGGAGGCGCTGGAGGAACTGGGCGTCAGCTGCTGCCTGCCCGATGACGAGCGCGCCAGGAGCGCCGACGCGGTCTACGTCGCCTGGCACCCCGACTGCGTGATGCCGCACATCCACCTGGCCTGCGAACGCGTGCTGGACGGGGCGGCGTTGCTCAGCGCCTCCGACGTGCCGTTCTTCGCCACCAAGGAAGGCCGCAGCTTTGGCTACTCCTGCGCCATCAACGGCGCGATTGCCCGCGTCACCGGCATCGAACCGCAGCCCACCGGCAAGCCCAGCGCCCACTCCATGGCCTTCATCGCCGCGCAACTGGGCGTGGCGGCGGAGGACGTGGGCGTGGTGGGCGACGATGCCGTGGCCGAAATGCAGATGGCCCGCGCAGGCGGCGCCACCGGCATCGCCGTCACCAGCGGGGCCACCGATGCCGCGCAATGGGCCGCCCAGCCACCCGAACGCGCGCCCCATGTGGTGATCCACAATATTGGCGAGTTGGTGGAGCGGCTGGGATTGGGCTAGAGGCGCGGCAAAGGAGAATCGCCATGAAACTGGGCCGCTTGAACCACGTCGGCGTCGCCGTACCCGATATCGATGCCGCCATCGCCTTCTACCGCGAGGTAATGGGCGCCAGCGACATCACCACTCCGTTCGACCTGCCCGAACAGGGCGTGCGCGTCTGCTTCGTCAACACGCCCGATGCGCATGACGGCCCCGGCACGCAGATCGAGCTGCTTTCGCCGCTGAGCGAGGCATCGCCGGTGACGGGCTTCCTCGCCAAGAACCCCGCCGGGGGCCAGCATCACCTGTGCTACGAAGTGCCGGACATCGCCAAGGCCCGCGCGGAGTTCGAAGCCATGGGCAAGCGCGTGCTCGGCCCCACCCGCATCGGCGCGCACGGCACGCCCATCTTCTTCGTCCATCCCAAGGACATGCTCGGCCAGCTGACCGAGATCATGGAAACTCCCACGGAGGCGCATTGACCTTCGACTACCGCGCCTACCTCGACTGCTTCCTCACCGGCGATGACGATGCGCTGGTGGAACGCTTCTTCGCGCCTGACTGCGAGATGCGTTCGGCAGGCGGCGTGCGGCGCGGGCATGATGGCTTGCGCGCGTTCCTGCACCGGGCGCACGACGGGGTGCGCGAATGCCCGCGCGTGCAGCACTTCGTGCAGGATGAGCGCACGGTGTTTGCCGATATCGACATGGACTTCCATGCCACCCGGCACCGCCCCGACTTCCCCTTTGGCGAGATGCACCCCGGCGACAGCATGACGGTGAAGTTCCTCGCCCGCTACGACCTTGACGAGGCGCAGCGGGTGCAAGTGCTGACCACCATGGCCTGGCCGCCGGGCGTGGGTGTCACCACGCTGCCCAAGCTGGGCGGCCACCCCAGCCAGATCGCCGCCTACCACGCCTATGCCGCCGCCTTCTCCAACGGCGATCCGGCGCGCTACACGCGGTTCTACACGCCCGACGTGGTGCTCGAACTGGGATCGGTCCCGCGGATCGAAGGCGCTGACGGTATCGCGGACTTCTACACCCGCATGTTCGAAACGGTGCGCGAGACGCTGACGATCCACGATCTGAAGGCCAGCGACGAAGCAATCGTGGTCGACTGCACCAGCCGCTTCACCGCTGTGGCCGACGCGCCCGGCTTCGTGGTGGCGCCACTGGCCATGGGCGACTTCGTCGAGGTGGGAGTGACGGTGACTTACCGGCTGCGCCAAGGGCTGATCTGCCACATCGGGGTGCAGCGCAGCCGCCCGCCGGTGCTGACGCGCGCCTAGCAACCGGCGAGCATCCTCCGCGCCCGTTCGAGGTCTTCCGGGCTGTCCACATCGATCAAGCTGTCCGCTTCGGCCTCGAGTACTTCCAGCCCGGCAAGGCCCGACAGGATCGCTCCGGCGCCACGCTCGCCCGACAAGGCTTCCAGCTTGCCCAGAGCCGCGCCGCGCAGGCACACCGGCACTCCAGCGCGCCCGTCGGGATAACGCGTGGCGGCATTCACAGCGCAACCGGCAAGGCGGCGCAGGTGAGCGGGATCGACCATCGGCATGTCCGCGAGCAACACCAGCAGCGCGCGGCCTTGCATGGCGGCGTGACGCGCGGCGAGCGCCACCGAACCGCCCTGCCCCGCTGCGGGATCGGGATTGTGCAGCAGGTGCCAGCCCCTGGCCTCCAAGGCGAAGCGCGGCACCTGGGGGCCGACCACGATCATCCCCGGCTCCAGCCCCGCCTCGGAAACCGCATCGAGCGCCCATTGCCCCAGGGGCTTGCCTGCGCACGGGGCGTCCAGCTTGCCGCCGCCGAAGCGGCGCGCCCGCCCGGCGGCGAGCACGGCTACCAGCGGCAGGTCAGTCGCCACGGTGCCGGTGGTGCGGATGGCGCCGTTCGTACTCGCCCGCGATGCCCGCCAGCGCGGACAGCGCCAGCGCCAGCGGCTCGCGGCTGTGCAGGACAGGGCCGATGGGGCTGGCGATCCGCGCCACCTGTGCGTGCGCGAAACCCATGGCGACCAGCATGGCCTGCCGCGCGGCACGGGCCGGCGCGCCGCCTTGCGCGCCGATCAGGAAGGCAGGCGTGGTCAGCGCCCAGGACAGGATCGCGCGTTCCCATTCGTGATCGTGGAACAGCAGGACGATGGCGGTCCAGCGGTCCACCCCCAGCTGCGCAGGCGGCTGGCCCAATGCCAGGCCGCCAGCCGCCTTGTCGTGGCTTTCCACCGCCATGCCCGCTGCTTGGGCGAGATGGGCGGTCGCCGCCAGTTCCGGCCCTTCGCCAAGCAGCAGCAGGCGCAGTTGCGGAACGTAGCGACGCCGGTCCAGAAACCCTGACTCAGGCAGGTCCAGCCGCGCCTCCTGCCGCTGGTCCAGCCGATCCACCGCTGCCTGGCAGGCCAGGCGATCGGGCGACGGGTCCACCAGCACGTCCAGCCCGCCGCCGCAGGGCAGGCGAAAGTCGATCTGCGACGAACCCGCGCCATAGCGCAGCACGCGCGGCGCGCCGCCCAGCGCCATCTCGCGCGCCAGTTCGGCTTCGAGGCAGCCGTCGGCCAGGCTGCCGGTCACGCTGCCATCGGGATGCACCGCCAGCTGCGCACCCAGTCGGCGCGAGAAGCTGCCGTCGATGCCCACCACGGTGCACAGCCCGGCCCCGCCCGCAGCGGCGGCGCGCAGGGCGGCATGGTCATCTGCGAAGGAATGTGCGCTCACGCGCTCTCTGCTGCCCTATTGCTGGTCGGGCGGCAAGTTCATGATCAGCGGCGCTTCCTCGCCGCGCAGTTCGGCCATGGCCACGCGCAGGTTGATCCGCGCGCGGCTGCGCGGGGTGCCGCCGTATTCGAGGCCGGGCAGCGGCTGCGACCCCATGAACACCGCGAAGCTGGGGACCGCGTAGAGCCGGTCCATCGCATCGTCCTCGGTGCCGCCGGTCTGCACGGTCTGTTCCGCGATCTGCACCAGCCCGCGGTTGAAGGTGATCCAGCTGAGGAACTCCGCCCGGCTGTGCACGCCGCCGTGACCGGCAATGATCCGCTGGGCGCCGGGGATATTGTAGTAGGCCGCCGTCGCCGTGGTGGGCAGCGCCAGCATCGACCCGCCCGATGCGGGGTCGATCAGCGGGCTCATGTGCCAGGCGTAGATGTCGCCTGCTGCCAGCACGTGATCGTCGGGGAAGTAGACGAAGGCATCGCCATCGGTGTGGCCCGCGCCGAACCAGTACAGCTCGATCCGGTCGGCCCCGTCCCCGATGGCGCGGAAGGTGGTGAAGGTGGTGTCCACCGGGTTGGCGGGGAACGGCCCGGAGGCCACGGACATGCGCGCGGCGGAATTGGCCTGGGCCACCACCTGCACGTTGTCGTTTTCACGGAAGAAGGCGTTGGAGCCGACGTGATCGGGGTGCGAATGGGTATTGATCACCATAGTCACCGGCTTGTCGGTGATGGAGCGGACCTGCTCCATGATCCCCTCGCCATTGCCCGGCACCTTGGTGTCCACCAGCACCACGTCGTTCTGGCGGACAAAGACAACGGTGTTCCCGCCCGCGCCGGGGATGCGATAGACATCCTCGCTCACCTGTTCGATGGGGGTGATGCCCGGCAGGCCCTGCGCCATCAGGCCGGTTACGGCCACGCCGCCAAGAACGATTGCGCCAAGGATCGCCGCGCGCTGCACCATCTATCCGCTCCCCAAATTCTGGACTCTGTCAACGAACCAATAGGCACCCGCGAGCGCGACCGCAAGCGAACCGGCCATGGCGAGACGATTTGCGACAAGTGGCGAGCGGCTGCGCAGCCAGGCCAGCGCCAGGGTGGCAGGCACCACGATGGCCAGCTGGCCAAGTTCCACGCCCACGTTGAAGCCGAACAGGGCGGCGGCCAGGCTGCCCTGCGGCAAGCCGAATTCGCGCAGTACGAAGGCAAAGCCGAAGCCGTGGACCAGCCCGAACAGCACCGCGAACCAGGCGCGCAGGTCGCGCTGGCCGGGCTTGCGGATCAGGTTGTCCACCCCCACCACCACGATGCTGAGCGCGATCAGCGGCTCCACCAGCCAGGCAGGCGGCGCCAGCACGCTGGTGGCGGCCAGGCCCAGCGTTACCGAATGGCCCAGCGTGAACATGGTGACGATCAGCGCCAGCCGCCGCAGCGTGCCGCCCAGCAGGATCAGCCCGAGGACGAAGGCCACGTGGTCCGGCCCGATCAGCACATGCTCGAAACCGGCAGGTACGAAGGTGCCAAGCACCGCCATGATCCCCGCCACGCTGCCTGCATAGTGGACCCTGGGCGCAGAATCGCGGTCGAACAGGAACTGCTGCGCCAGCTCGCCCTGGTCGTAGACGTTGACGAAGGTCTGGTGCGTCGGATCGTAGGGAAACAGGTCGGCATCGATCGACAGCGCGGCGGGCGGCGCTTCGGCCATGCGGAAGGTCAGTTGCAGCGCGTCTTCATTGGCGACCGGGGTAATGCTGTTGAATTCAACGGGGATTCGCCGTCCTGCGCCATCGGTCAGCACGATGCGGCGCGACAGAAGGTCCTTGATGCTGGTGTATTGATACGCTAACACACGTTCGTCGTGCAGAGTATGCGATTCCTCGATTTGCAGTTCGTGAGCCAGGTCGATCGCGTGCACGTTCAGCGTGCCTTCGATCTCGCCGGGCTGAAGCCGGATGTCGAGGTAGCTGAACGGCGCAGGGTGCGCACTGGCAGGCGTGGCGAACAGGGCCAGCATGGTCAGTACGCAGCAGACGAGGAAACGAAATGGGTGCACGGTTGTCATATTGTTGCTTAGATATCACGCAGATGCGGTGTCGTGGCACTTGTGGCAAGCGCGCTGTTGGATCGTTTGACCTTGGCCGGTAAGGCGCTCATATTCATGCAAGAAGCCGATGGGGACGGACGAATGGCGGGCGGTAAGACACGGGCATATGGCCTGCTACCCGTCGTATCGGCAATGGCCTTGTCCGCCTGCGCCACGCCGCAGGTGGATATTGCCCAGCCGCAGGTTGCCGTGCCTGCCGAATGGCAGGTGGCCGAACCCGCCCCGATCAGCACAGACCTGACCGAATACTGGACCATGCTGGGCGACCCGCTGCTGACCAGCTTCGTCGAACAGGCAATCGTCGAAAACCGCGACCTGGCGCAGAGCGCCGCGCGGCTGGACCAGGCGCGCGCTTCGCTGGTGCAGGCGCGCGCGGGCTGGCTGCCCTCGGTTTCGGCCAGTGGCGGGGCCAGCCGCGACCTGGGCACCAATCCGCGCGACGGGGTGCAGTTCAACCTTGGCGCCGATGCATCGTGGGAAATGGACCTGTTCGGGCAGATCGGCGGCTCTGTAGCCGCATCGCAGGCCGAACTGGAAGCGGCGGGCTACAACCTGGCGGACCTGCAACGGCTGATCGTGGGCCAGGTGGCCATTGCCACGATCCAGGCCCGCGCTACCGCGCAGCAGCTGGTGATCGCCCGCTCCACGCTGGAAGTGCAGGACGACAACCTGCAAATCGCCCGCTGGCGCAACCAGGCCGGGCTGGTCTCCAGCCTCGACGTGGAACAGGCCCGCGCCCAGCGCGCGCAGACCGCCGCCACCATCCCGCTGCTCGAATCGAGCCTGACGGCCAGCGCCAATTCGATCTCCACCCTGATCGGGGAAGCCCCCGGCCGGGTCTACACCGCCCTGGTGGTGGATACCGAAACGCAGGTGCCAGAACCGCCGCAGCTGGCCGGGTTCGAAGCGCCCGCCGAAGTGCTGCGCCGCCGTCCCGACGTGCGCGCCGCCGAAGCCACGCTGGTGGCCAGCACCGCGCGCATCGGCGTGGCCCGCGCGCAACTGCTGCCGCTGGTGCGCCTGTCGGGCAATATCGGCACCGGGTCGGTGACGGCGGGCAACCTGTTCGACGTGATCACCGGCGGCCTGCTGGGCAGCGTCAGCCAGCTGATCTTCGACGGCGGCCGCACCCGCGCCCAGGTGGACAGTGCCGAAGCCGCCGCGCGCGGGTCGCTGGCGGCCTGGGAACAGACGATCCTGGGCGCGCTGGAAGATGTCGAAAGCGCCGCGGTCGACCAGCGCACAGCGGGCGAGCGGGTGCTGCTCAATGCCGAGGCGCTCGACGCCGCGAACAATTCGGCCATCCTGGCGCGCAGCCAGTACCAGGCGGGCCTGACCGATTTCCAGGTGCTGCTGACGGCAGAGAACCAGCTGCTGTCCGCCCGCAACTCGCTGGTCAGCGCCGAGGCTGACCGTGCTTCGGCCTTTGTCCGGCTGACCCAGGCGCTGGGCGGCGGCTGGACCGGCACCGATTCCCCATTCCCGCCGGTGGCCATGTCCGCCGCTAGCGACAGGACCATGCCATGAACGATTCCGCCACCCAGGACGACATCGCCAGCTACCTCGACGCCGGCAAGCCCAAGAAGTGGTACAAGCGCCGCTGGCTGTGGGTGTTCGTGGGCCTGCTGCTGCTGGGGATCGCTGCTGCGGTTGTGTTCGGCGGCGGCGAGCAGCGCCCCAACTACATCACCGCCGACGTGGAGGAGCGGTCGCTCGACCTCACCGTCACCGCCACCGGCAACCTGCGCCCCACCAACCAGGTGGAAGTGGGTTCCGAAGTCTCGGGCCGGATCGACCGGGTGCTGGTGGACGTGAACGACGTGGTGGTGCGCGGACAGGTGCTGGCCGTGATCAACACCGACGTGATCGAGGACCAGATCACACAAGGCCGCGCCAGCCTCAATGCCGCCCGCGCCCGCGTGGCGCAGGCGCAGGCGACGCTCACCGCCGACCAGGCGCAGCTGGCTCGCCTGATCGAGGTGCAGCGCCTTTCCGGCGGGCGCGTTCCCAGCCAGACCGAACTCGACCAGGCGCAGGCATCCGTCAACGCGGGCCGCGCCAGCGTGGCCGCCGCGCGCGCCGACGTCACTTCCGCCGAAGCCCAGCTGTCCAGCTACCAGACGCAGTACGAACGCGCGGTGATCCGGTCCCCCGTCTCGGGCGTGGTGCTGGCGCGGCAGGTGGAACCGGGGCAGACCGTGGCCGCCAGCTTCAACACCCCCACCCTGTTCGTGCTGGCCGAAGACCTTGCGACCATGCAGCTGCGCGTCAACCTGGACGAGGCCGACGTCGGCACGGTGGAAGCGGGGCAGGAAGCCACCTTCACCGTCGACGCCTATCCCGGCCGCCGCTTCCCGGCGACGGTGGAACGGGTGGACCTGGCCAGCAACAACATCGCGGACACTTCCTCCTCGACGTCGAGCCAAGAGGTGGTGAGCTATGAAGCGCGGCTGACCGTCAGCAACGGCGACGGGCTGCTGCGCCCTGGCATGACCGCCACCGCCACCATCGCCACCCAGAGCACCGGGCGCGCCATGCTGGTGCCCAACGGCGCGCTGCGCTTCCAGCCCGAAACCGAAGAGGAAGCGGGCGGCATCTTCGGCCCGCAGGAATTCGGCTTGCAGGAAGACGAACAGGCCAGCATCGGTGAAGGCAGCCGCCAGCACGTGCAGGTGTTGCAGGACGATGGCACCCTGCGCGCAATCGAAGTCACCACCGGCCGCAGCGACGGTCGCCTGACCGTGGTGACTTCCGACGAATTGCAGCCGGGGATGAAGGTCGTCACCGGCATCGGCGCGAACGCGGACTGACGGACGCAAAGTGGCCGAAGCACCCCTTATCCAGCTGGAAGGCATCACCAAGTCCTTCGGCCAGGGCGCGGCAGCGTTCCAGGCACTGAAGGGGGTGGACCTGACCATCGAACGCGGCGATTTCGTCGCGGTGATGGGGCCGTCGGGGTCGGGCAAGTCGACCACGATGAACATCCTGGGCTGCCTTGACACCCCCACCAGCGGCACCTTCCGCTTTCGCGGGGTGGAAGTGCAGTCCCTGAGCCGCGACCAGCGCAGCCTGCTGCGGCGGCGTTACCTCGGCTTCGTGTTCCAGGGCTTCAACCTGCTGGCCCGCCCCAGCGCGCAGGAGAACGTGGCGCTGCCGCTGCTGTACCGCGGCGACCCGGCCGCCCGGCGCCACGCCGCAGCCGCCCGGGCGCTGGAAGCCGTGGGTCTGAAGGGCTGGGC
>JAGREI010000027.1 GCA_020446625.1 Erythrobacter sp. | reverse complement strand
CAAGTCGCACGCCGCCGCCTATGCCTTGCTCAGCTACCAGACCGCCTGGCTGAAGACGCATTACCCGGAAGAATTCTACGCCGCATCCATGTGTTTCGACATGCACCAGTCGGAAAAGCTGGCGGTCTATGTCGATGACTTGCGGCGCAACGGGGTGGCCTTGCTGGGGCCGGATATCGGCGCTTCGGAAGCCGAATTCTGCGTCGAGCAGACCGACGAGGGCTGGGCGGTGCGCTATGCCCTGGCGGGCATCCGCAACGTGGGCGAAAAGGCCATGAACGAGGTGGTGGCAGAGCGCGAGGCGCACGGACCCTTCGAAGGGCTGGAAGACCTGTTCCGCCGCCTGCCGCCCGGCTCGATGAACCGCAAGCAGCTGGAAGGGCTGGCGGGCGCCGGGGCATTCGACCGCTTCGAACCCAACCGCGCCAGGGTGCTGGCCAGCGCGGACATGCTGCTGGCCGTGGCCGACGCCGCCAATCGCGAGAAGGCCAGCGGGCAAGGCGGGCTGTTCGGCGGGGAGGACCACGCCGAACCATCGCTGCGGCTGGCCGATGTGGAGCCGTGGTCGCGTGCTGACCAGATGGCCATGGAACGCGATGTGTTCGGCTTCTACTTCGCCGCGCACCCGGTGGCCGAATTCCGCGAGGTCGCTTCGGCCAACGGCGCGCGCTCCTATGCCTCGCTGATGGAAAGCGGCGGCGGCGGTGGTCGGCAGCCGGCGGTTATGGCGGCCATGGTCGAAAGCGTCAGCAAGGGCCGCACCAAGCGCGGGGCGGAATTCGTGCGCGCGGATTTCTCCGACAATACCGGACAGTTCAGCGCCGCCTGCTTCGAGGAGAGCCTGGTCGACAGTTTCCAGCAGTGGGCGGCCGATGGCACTTGCGTGTTGCTCAATGTCGAACTCGATTCGCCCAATCCGGAAGATCCCCCGCGCGTGACCGTGCGCGGCGCAAGGCCGCTGGCGGAAGTGAAAAGCTCGGCAAAGATGCAGCTGACCGCCGATGTCGACGATGCCGCCGCCATCACCGCGCTGGTGGACCTGCTGGTGCCGGGAACGCCGGGGAACGGCGAGGTGGTGCTGCACCTGCGGCTGGGCGAAGACTACGAACCGCGCGTGCTGCTGGGCAGCGACTTCGCACTGGGTGGGGAACTGGTGGACCGGCTGGCCGGGATTCCGGGCCTGCGCAACGTGGCGCTGGCGCCGATCCGTGGGGTGGGACACCTGCGTTTGGTCGCCTGACACAGCGCCCGCCGCAGGCGTTTCAGGGTTCACACAAAGGACACGAAGGCACGAAGGGCTGGGCGCAGAGTCCCTGATGTCTTCGAGTCTTCGTGTGAACCAATCTGACGTCACCCCACGCCGCAGACGGAAGAGGCTTCTCACGCAAAGCCGCAAAGGCGCGAAGAAGGTGGCGTGAATCTCTTCGCAGCTTTGCGGCTTTGCGTGAATCATTAGACGCTCACAGAGGCACAGAGGCACAGCGAGGAAGTGCTACTCCTCTGTGCCTCTGTGCCTCTGTGAGCGCCAGAGTGAGAAAGCGCCTTCGGCGCGGGCATAGAAAAAGGGCCGGAGGATTGCTCCTCCGGCCCCTGATCTTGCAGCCGTAGCTGTGCCTTACATGCCCGAACCCGGACCGTAGGTCACTTCCACGCGGCGGTTCTGCAACTCGCGCACGCCGTCAGCGGTGGGGACGCGGTTCATCGTCTCACCGAAGGCTTCGCTGGAGATGCGGGCCGCAGGGATGCCGCGACCGGTAAGGTAATCGGTCACCGCAGCGTTGCGGCGCTGCGACAGGCCGACGTTGTACTGGGCCGAGCCCGAACGGTCAGCGTGACCGGCGAGCATGACGCGCGCCGAACCGCAGTCACCGTAGGCGGTGATGGCCGAGTTGAGCACCGAGGCCGCTTCGGGCGTGATCGCCGACTGATCCCAGTCGAAGAACACGATGTAGGGGCCGGTGTTGCACTGCGCCTGCGGCGGCGGAGGCGGAGGCGGAGGCGGCGGGGGAGGCGGCGGCGG
>JAGREI010000313.1 GCA_020446625.1 Erythrobacter sp. | reverse complement strand
CGAGTTCACGGCGCTGGAAAACGTGATGCTGCCGCAACTGCTGGTCGGCACCGCCCGCCCCGATGCGCAGGCCCGCGCAGAGCAGCTGCTGGGCGCGCTGGGCCTCTCGCACCGGCTGAGCCATCGTCCCAGCAAGCTGTCCGGCGGTGAACAGCAGCGCGTGGCCGTGGCCCGTGCGCTGGCCAACCGCCCGCAACTGGTGCTGGCCGACGAGCCGACCGGCAACCTCGACGAGAAGACGTCCGACCGCGTGCTGGGCGAGTTCCTCGAACTGGTGCGCGGACAAGGCAGCGCGGCGCTGGTGGCCACGCACAACGAAGGTCTGGCCGCACGCATGGACCGCGTGGTAAGGCTGCACGAGGGACGGATAGGATAGGGGAATTGCATGACTTTTCTGGCTGCAATGCTGCTGGCAATGGTGCCGCAGCAGGGATTGTCGCAGGACGAAATCCCGCAACCGACCTTTCCCTTGCCGCCCAATCCCTGTGACGAAGCGCCCTTCCGCCAGTTCGATTTCTGGGTGGGCCAGTGGGATGTCTACCTGACCGGCACCGACACCCAGGTCGCCACAAGCCTGGTGGAGCGGGTGAGCAACGGCTGCGCCGTGCGCGAAACGTGGATGCCGCTGCGCGGTGCGCCCGGCACCAGCCTGAGCACGTTCGAACCGGTCGATGGCCTGTGGCACCAGCTGTGGGTCGGCCCGCAGCCCGGCCAGGTGTTCTTCAGCGGCGGCATGAGCGGCACGGAGATGGTCATCACCGGCTACTGGGGCGTCAATGCCGAGGGACAACCCAACCTGGTGCGGATGACCTATACCCCCAATGCCGATGGCTCGGTGCGCCAGCACGGCGATGCCAGCGGCGATCACGGGGTGACCTGGGAACCCAACTTCGACCTCACCTATCGCCCGCACGGCGGGTGATCCCGGCCCGAGGTCCACGGTGTTTGCAGCCCTGAACGACTGGGCGCTGGGGCTGGGCCGGGAATACGGCGTAAACCCCTATGTCTTCGCGGCGATCTACGTCGGCGCGGTGCCGTTCTTCCTCGCCTCTATCGGCTGGCTGGTGAAACGTGCGCGGGCAGGGCGGTCAACCGTCCTGCCCACGATGGTGGCCGGGTTCTTCTTCGTATCGGCCTATCTCTACCTGGCGCTGGCAGGCAGGAACATCCCGCTGTGGGTGTGGATCTTCCTGGGCGTGCTGCTGCTCTACGGCGCGTGGTCGACAGTGCGAGACACGCGCCGCAAGATAGCAGCAGGAAAGCCCGAGGAAGGCTAAGCCCTTACTTGTTGTCGTTGACCGTAATGGTCGCTTCTTCGCCGTTGGGGCCGGTGATCGTCATCGTCCCGCCGTCCTGGCTGGTCTGGATGCTGCCGGCATCGCCAAGGTCGATCGACATGTCGCTGCTGGCCGAGGACATGGCCGCGTTCACCATCATCGGCCCGGTCACAGTGCTCACCACCAGGCTGGCGACGAACATCGCGACGATGCCGACCAGCACTGTCACGACGGTATAGCCCACCGCCTTTTCCTGCGGCACGCCCATCACCGGGGTAACGCCCTTGTACAGCAGGTAGAACGAGTAGAGGCCGACGATGCCGAGGATGGAAAGCATCGGTACGATGCCGAAGATCTGCGCCAGCCAGGCAGCTGTGTAGCTGTATGCCATCAGCCGGAATGCCGAGGCGAAATCGCTCTTGCCGCCGAAATTGGGGCTGAGCATGTTGGCAACCCAGGCCATGACCCACAGGCTGACCATCGCCATCACCAGGCTGACCACGGCAATGGTGATGCCGGGAACCAGCCCGATGCGGACAGACACGCCCATGGCACCCAGGCCGAACACCTGCATCCCGATGAAGCTGGCCACCGGGCCGATGATGATCAGCGGCAGGGCATAGCGCAGGAATACCTGCATCGGCTGATCGGTTTCGGTCGCCACCTTGGCCCATTCGGCGTCCGGTGCCGTCAGGATGCCCTTGGCGCGCGAAACGATCGAGGCAGTATCTACTGGCAGATTGTCCACTTTGAATTTCCCCCCAGGAAAGTGTGCGGTCGCGCGAATATATACCCATTTTCGCGCAAGGCGACACATTTGCGGTTTTCCCCAAGACGGCCCCCAGTTTGCCGGTGGACGGGCTTGATCGAGCGGCAGGTGCGGAGCACATTTGTCCTATGGCCTTTGCTCCCTTCGTTCCGCTGCGCGTGCTGTCGAGTTACTCGATGCTGGAAGGGGCGATCGACCCCAAGGCCATCGCCAAGCTGGCCAAGGAACGCAGCTTTCCCGCCATTGCCATCTGCGATCGCAACGGCCTTTACGGCTCCACCATGTTCGCCTCGGCCTGCATGGACATGGGGGTCCAGCCGCTGATCGGCACCTTGCTGGGTGTGATCCGCGACGATGGTGAGGTGGTGGACCACCTGCCGCTGATCGCCCAAGATGAGGAGGGGTGGAACAACCTGTGCCACCTCGTCAGCCGGGCGCATCTCGATCGCCCGCTGGAACGCGAACCGCATGTGCGCATGGCGGACCTTGCCGGGCATACCGACAGCCTGATCGCGCTGTCCGGCGCCAGCGAGGGTGCGCTCACCCGCCTGCTGGCAGACGGAAAGGAACGCCGCGCGCACGATCTGGCGCAGCAGTTGTCGGCATTGTTCCCCGGCCGGTTCTACATCGAACTGGCGCGGCGCGGCGAAGCGGTGGAGGAAGCCGCAGAAGCCGGGCTGATCGACCTGGCCTATGCGCAGCAATTGCCGCTGGTTGCCACCAATCCCGCCAATTTTGCCGAACCGCACCAGCACAGCGCGCACGACGCCATGTTGTGCATCGCCAATTCCAGCCAGATCGACAGCAGCGACCGGCCCACGTCCAACCCGCAAGCCTTCGTCAAGAGCGCGCGGATGATGGACGAGCTGTTCGCCGACCTGCCCGAAGCCGTGGCCAATACGCTGGTGATCGCGCAACGTTGCGGCTTCGCCCCGCCGCGCCGCAAGCCGATCCTGCCCAGCCTGGCGGGCGACCTAGAAGGCGAAGGCCGGATGCTGGAGGAGGACGCCCGGCGCGGCCTGGCCAAGCGGCTGGAACTCTATGGCGAGCTGTCGGACGAGGAACTGAAGGTCTACGTCGACCGGCTCGATTTCGAAATCGGGGTGATCCAGAAAATGGGTTTCCCCGGCTACTTCCTGATCGTG
>JAGREI010000312.1 GCA_020446625.1 Erythrobacter sp. | reverse complement strand
TCGCTCCCCTCCCGCAAGCGGGAGGGGCTGGGGGTGGGTCACTCCGCCGCCTGCTTCAGTGCCGGGTCGAGGCTCCACACCGGGGGTTCCTCCAGCCCGCGCAGGCGTTCGCTTTCCTCGTACATGAAGTCGCGCGTCATCGGGATGGCCTCGCGGTCCTTCACGTAGACCAGCTGCCAGTTGACCATCTTGCCGTTGCGGAAGCTCTGTTCGGCCCCGGCGAGGTAGAACAGCCACATGCGGTAGAACACCTCGTCGTACATCTCGACGATCTCGTCCTTGTGCAGCACGGTGCGGTTGTACCATTCCTCCAGCGTGTGGCTGTAGTGGAAGCGCATGGCCTCCACGTCCATCACCTGCCAGCCGTATTTCTCGCTCTGCGTCACCAGCTCCGACAGGGCGGGGATATAGCCGCCGGGGAAGATGTAGGTGCGCGTCCAGGCATCGGTGAAGCCGGGAGGGCCGGCGCGCCCGCAACAGTGGCTGAACATCACCCCGTCGGGCTTCAGCAGCTTGTGGGTGTGCTCGAAGAACTGCGGATAGTGCGGGGTGCCGACATGTTCGAGCAGGCCGACCGAGGTGATGCGGTCGAACTTGCCCTCCACATCGCGGTAATCCATCAGCGCGAACTTGACCTTGTCGCTGACGCCCTCTGCCGCGGCGCGTTCCTTGCAGAAGGCGATCTGGTCAGGCGCCAGGGCCACGCCCAGCACTTCGCAGCCGTAGGTGCGGTGGAGATAGAGCGCCAGCCCGCCCCAGCCGCAGCCGATGTCGAGAATGCGCATGGACGGCCCGTTCTCGGGCGTGATGTTTAGCTTGGCGGCGATGTGCGCCTTCTTGTCGAGCTGGGCCTTCTCCAGGCTGTTCTCGACGTCACGATAGTAGCCCATCGTGTACTGCCGGTCCTCGTCGAGGAACAGCTCGTACAGGCGGCGCGTGAGGTTGTAGGTGTGCTCGGCATTCTTGCGCGCCTTGCCGCGCAGGTTCACGCTGTCGGCCTTGGCGATGATCCGCTGCGCCGCCATGCGCAGCGGGCCGCGCGGCTTCAGCGGGGCATCGCCCAGTCGCTTCGTATTCCTGGTGACGAACAGCACCATGTCGCGGATGTCGTGCGGTTCCTCGATCACCAGCCAGCCCCACATGAAGGCTTCGCCCGCGCCCATCTGCGGATAGCGGGCAATGTGGTTGGCGGCCTTCTTGTTGGTCAGGCGAACACGGATCGTTTCCGGGCCATCCGGCTCGGGACCGAATTCATAGACCTTCCCGTCATGGTCGGTGATCACCAGCTTGCCGTGCTTGATCGCCTTGGACAGGAATTTTTCGAGCAACCACATAAACCAACGTCCCCCTCAATTCTCGACGTAGCGCAGGGTTTGCGCAGCGATTGGCGGGGAGTCAATTGTGGGCTAGGTTCCATGCCCATGAGCGACAACAAGACCAAGGCCACCGCCGTCAGTGTCGATGCCTTCATCGAAGCGGTCGATCATCCCGGCAAGCGCGAGGATGCCAGGGTGCTGGATGCCATGTTTCGCCGGGTGACGGGGCAGGAACCGGCCATGTGGGGGCCGACGATCATCGGCTATGGCAGCTATCACTACAAGTACGACAGTGGGCGCGAAGGCGACATGTGCCGGGTGGGCTTCAGCCCGCGCAAGGCCAGGCACTCGCTCTACCTCGTCTGCAATTGCGACGGGCCGCGCGGGTCGGAGGTGGAGGCGCAGCTGCACCGGCTGGGTAAATACGCGCAGGGCAATGGCGGCTGCCTCTACGTCAACAAGCTGGCCGACGTGGACCTTGGCGTGCTGGAGGAAATGGTGGCGCTGAGCTGGGACGAGATGAACCGGCGCTATCCGCCCGAAGGCTGATCAGATCCCCGCGTACCACTGGTATCCGGCCGCGTCCTCCCAGTAGCCGCCCTTGCCGCCCGCGATGTGGTCGAGGCTGGCGACCAGTTCGATGCCGGTCAGGTACTTGGCGTGCTTGTAGCCCAGTTGCCGCTCGATCCGCATCCGCAGCGGCGCGCCGTTCTTCACCGGCAGCGGTTCGCCGTTGAGCTGGTGGGCGACGATCGTCTGCGGGTGCAGGGCATCGTCCATGTCGCAGCTCTCGTAATAGGGGCGGCCGTTGTAAAGGTCGGCGCAGCGGAACACGACGTAGTTCGCCTCTGGTTGGACGCCTGCGGCGTGCAGCAGGTGCGACAGCTGCGGCCCGGTCCATTCCCCGATCGCGCTCCAGCCTTCCACGCAATCGTGACGGGTGATCTGGGTGCGCTGGGGCAGGGCGCGAATGTCGTCCATGGAAAGCGAGAGCGGGGCGTCCACCAGCCCGGTCACTTCCAGCCGCCAGTCGGCAAAGCCAGCCGCCTCCGCCGCGCGATAGGCATCGCTGTCCACCGTCAGGCTGCCGTTGCCGCGAAAGTCGGGCGACAGGTCGGCGCGGGTGAATTCCGGGGCCATGGTGATGCGCCCGAAGCCCAGCGCGCGGTGCAGCCCGCGGTGCCAGTTGTCGGCGCCTTCCACCAGCTTGCCGAACCATTGGGTGTCGCCAATCCGGCTGCACCCGGCCAGCAGGCTCGCACCCGCCGCGGCGAGGAAATTACGCCGCCGCATCGTCGCGCCCCCCGGTGATCATGTCGCGCAATTGCCGGATCGGGGCGGATACGAGCACCAGCGCCACGTGCACGAAGAAGAACAGGCACAGCCCCCAGGCGGCCAGGAAGTGGATCGAGCGTGCCGACTGCCGCCCGCCGAACAGATCGGTGAGGAAGGGCAGCGCCGCTTCCCCGCCGGGGCTCATCACTATGCCGGTCAGGATCATCAGCGGCAGCAGCACCAGGATCACGCCCGAATAGGCGATCTTTTGCAGGATGTTGTACTTGCCGCCGCCGTGATCGAAGTTGAACCGCAGGTGTTCGACAATGTCGCGCCAGATGTTGCCTGGCGACCATTCGCGCGCGCGGGCGAAGATATCGCGCTGCATGTGCCGGTTGATCAGCGCCGCCACCATGAAGGCCAGCAGCGAGAAGCCCAGCACCAGCGAGAACAGCACATGCCAGTCGCGCGCGCCCGACAGGCTGTAGTAGTTGGGGATGGTCGCCCAGCCGGGAAAGCGCGGCAGTTCCAGCCACGCCTCGGCGCGGGCGAAGCCGGCCTGGCCCCAGTAGAGCCGGGGGTGAGCGTTGGAGATGTTCAGCCCGCTCATGAACAGCAGGATCACGGCAAGCGCGTTCACCCAGTGCCACAGCCGGGTGGAGAGTGCGTGGCGCTTGCGCGGCCTGCTCACGGCTGGCCTCCCTCGCGTTCGAGCCAGATCACGTCGCGCGGCTGGCGCAGCAGGTGCTGGCCGGAATCGACATAGAGCACCTGCCCGCTGGCCAGCGGTCCTTCGGCCAGGAACAGCGCGGCTTCCGCGATCTCGTCCGCGCCGGTGCGGCGGTGCAGCAGGTTGAGCCGGTGCGAGCGGTCGGCCTCCGCCTCCGACTGGTCGTGGCTGGCCAGGATCGCGCCGGGGGCCAGGCGATAGACCCGGTCCTGCCCATGGTGCGCCATGGCCAGCATCCGCGCGGCCATGTCGGCGGCGGCCTTGCTCATCGAATAGCTGAAGAAATCGGGGTTGGGATTGGCCAGCTTCTGGTCGGTAACCTGGATCACCCGCCGCCCGCGCGGGCTGCGGGCATGGGCGAAGAAGGCTTGCGCCATCAGCGCGGGGGTGGCGGCATTGACTTGCATTGCCATCCGGTTCGTCTCCGGATCGAGCGCGGTTACATCGTCAGGCGCGAAAATCGAGGCGGAGTTGACGAGGCAGCGCCAGTCCCCGGTGCGTGCGGCAATGTCCTGCACCATGGCAACGGCGGCAGCGGGATCGGCAAAGTCGCATTGCACCACTTCGGCGTGGGGCAGTTCCGCCGCCAGGCTCTCCGCTTCCTCGGAGTAATGGTGGCAATGGATCACCACGTTCCAGCCAGCTTCGGCAAAGCGGCTGCACATGGCCGCGCCCAGCCGTTTTGCACCTCCGGTGACAAGGACGGTCTTGCGCGTCATGCAAAAATGGACAAAGTCAATGGCGGGGTTCGTTGCATGGACTCACGATAGAGACACGCGCCGGGGACACAACCGGCCAAATTGGGTGGAGAGGAAGATGCATCTGCGCTTGGGGATCGCAGCCGGACTGGCTGCGCTTGCGATGGCCGGGATTCCTGCACAGGCGCAGAACGCGTCCCCATCCACGCCCCCACCCACGCCCACGCCGCCGCCCGCCGCCGCTCGCCCGTTCCAGGGCACCGCGCTGGGCGATGGACCGTGGGACTTCCACACCGAACATGGCGATATCCACGTGGCGGTGGTCGCCCGGCTCGAACGGCCATGGGGCATGGCCTTCCTGCCCGAAGGCGGGATGCTGGTGACCGAGCGGGTGGGGCGGCTGCGCTACATCGATGCCAGTGGCAGGCTCGATCCCGAACCCATCGGCGGGCTGCCCGCCATGTACACGCTGGGCATCGCCGGGCTGGACGGGATCGCGCTGCACCCGGACTTTGTCCACAACCGGCTGGTCTACATGGCCTATTCCAAGATCTCGCCCGACGATCCCAGCGTCTCCACCCTGGCGGTGATGCGCGGACGCTGGGCGCCGGGCGCGCACCAGCTGACCGACGTCGAGGACATTTTCGTGGCCGATACCTGGTACGGCGCGCAGCCCTTGCCCGAACGCTGCTGCGGGCAGGGACCTGCCTTCGGCTCCTATGGCGGGCGGCTGCTGTTCGATGCCGACGGCTACCTGTTCGTGACCAGTGGCGATCGCAACTGGGGCGAGCAGGTGCAGGATCCGTCGACCCAGTACGGCAAGATCTTCCGCCTGAACGACGATGGCTCGATCCCGCCGGGCAACCCGTGGGTGGGGCTGGATGGCCATGAACCGCGCACCTGGGCCACCGGCTTCCGCAACCCGCTGGGCCTGACGATCAACCCCAGTACCGGCGAGCTGTGGGAAAGCGAATTCGGCCCGCGCGGCGGGGACGAGGTCAACCGCATTGTCCGCGGCGGCAACTACGGCTGGATCACGGTGACGCAGGGGATGCACTACAACGGCCAGCAGGCCGAATACATCAGCAACCAGCCGGGCTATATCGACCCCGTCCTGCGCTTCGGTCCGCCCAGCCTCAACCCCGGCAACCTCACCTTCTACTCCGGTGAGACCCTGCCTGGCTGGAACGGCAACCTGCTTCTGGCCAGCTTTACCCAGGGCCTGCTGCGCTATGATACCGATCAGCTCGGCAATCCCGTGGGCCAGCCCGAACACCTGCTGACCCAGCTCGGCCAACGCTGGCGCGACGTGCAGGAAGCGCCTGACGGGTCGCTCTACCTGCTGACGGACATGGTGGAAGGCGCGGTGCTGCGGGTGACGCCGGGTGACTAGCCCCGGCTGACTTCAGTCGCGACGTTATAGCGTTGCACCTGGTCCTGGTTGAGGCAGTAGCGGGTGCTGGGGTTGTCCTCGTTGGCGACCGCCTGCTGCTGGTACATCACTTCGGTCAGCAAGAGGCGGCTGATGCCCATGCGAATGAGGAAATCGTTGTCCTCGCTCGCCAGCATGGCGCTCGACTGTTCGATTTCCCCGATCAGTTCGGTGGTCGCCTCGGTCCCGTCGAGCACGCTTTCGCTGATCACGGAACGATCGAGGGTGTGGGTGAACATGTGGACCATGAAGATGCCGCCCGGCTCCACGTCGCGCACCGCGCCGCCCATGAAGACGAAATTGCAGGCCGAAAAGCACGTCCAGCCCGCGGGAATGCGGGTGGTGAGGCCGTAGGAACGGATCACCCGGCCCGCCTCGTTACCCGCGCGGGCATCTCCGCCGCGCGACTTGAGCCAGACCTCTCCGATCATCTCGTCGCCGTCGATCGCTTCGCGCAGCCGCTGGGGCAGGGTGGCATCCACCATGCCTTCGCCCACCAGCACGTGCATCCCGTTGGCCTCGCGCGTGGTCAGCGTCATGCGCTGGGCAGGCCCCCAGTCGGGTTCGGCCGGGCAGGTGGGATTGGCGCTGTCCATCCCGCGCTGCGCGCTGAGCGAGGCGAAGGCCCCCAGCGCCAGGGCGATGCGGGCAAAACGGCCGATGCGGGTCATGCCGTGATCGAGTAACGCGGCGACGGGGGTCGGCGGCACATGCGTTTGTCGGCGCGGGTTTCCTCGCCCGAGACGATGATCACGTCCGACACCATGATGCAGTCCATCCCGTCGGCACTGGCCGGTTCGCGCCCGGTGACGGTGGAGCGGCCCGACACGTCGGGGCGGGTTTCGGATACCCAGGTGGTGGTGGTGCCGACATTGGCGCCGCCTTCCTCGGTCGTGCCGCGCGTGGCGGTGACGGTGGCCTCTGCCGCCTGGCGCTGTTCCTGCGGGTCCAGCCGACAGGCGATCGCGGTGCTCAGCTGGTCGGAAAACTCGGACATCGGCACATAGGAGGAAATGCCCGCGCGATATGCGGCATCGTTGGCCGTGCGGCCCAGGATTCCGCCCAGGATCTGCCTCCCGGCATTGCTGGAGCCGTTGGCCTGGCATTCGTCCTGCGTTTGCGGAGTCTGTTGCTGCTGCTGCTGGCGGTTGTTCTCCGACGCGCGGCGCGCATCGTTGACGATGCCGCCAAAGCTGCCGAATTGCGCCTGCAACGGGGCTGCCATGGCAGCGAGCGCCACAATCGTGGCAGTGATTCCGGCCTTGCGGTAGTGTCTGTTCATTCCCTGCACCTGCTCCGGGCGCGCTGTCCGGAAGCTGAACCGCCGGACGCCCGATGTCTGCGCGGCATTTTAGGCGCGTGCTGCCAGAGCGTCAATTCGGCCCCTTTTCCTGCACCTTGTCGCGCAGTTCCGCCAGCCACAGGTCGGCCACGGCATCGCTGGGTGCGCGCCAGTCGCCGCGGGGGGACAGCGCGCCGCCCGCGCTGACCTTGGGGCCATTGGGCATGGCGCTGCGCTTGAACTGGCTGAAGCCGAAGAACCGTTGGAGGAACTTCTCCAGCCAGTGGCGGATCGTGGCGAGATCGTACTGGTGCTTGCCGCTCTCGGGAAAGGCGTGGGGCCAGGATCCCTCGGCAATATCGCGCCATGCGTGCCAGGCGAGGAAGGCGACGTGGCTGGGCGACTGGCCCCAGCGGATCACGTGGTGGAGGAAGAAATCGTTCAGCTCGTACGGGCCGACGATGCTTTCGGTGCTCTGGATATTGCCATGGGCATCGGCGGGGACGAGTTCGGGGCTGATCTCTGTCGCCAGCACTTCCTCCAGCACAGAGTCCACCTGTGGATCGAACTGGTTGGTGCGGGTGGTCCAGCGGATCAGATACTGGATCAGAGTCTTGGGCACGCCGGAATTGACCCCGTAGTGGCTCATCTGGTCGCCCACGCCATAGGTACACCAGCCCAGCGCCAGCTCGGACAGGTCGCCGGTGCC
>JAGREI010000026.1 GCA_020446625.1 Erythrobacter sp. | reverse complement strand
AGGAGTGCCGATCGAAGTCCATGTCGGTGACAGGGTAGATCAGCAGCTGGTGGCGCAGCCGCGGCCCGTCGCGATCGCGTGCGACAATGGCCACGGCAGCGGCAAGATTGCCGCCCGCGCTGTCACCTGCAACCGCCAGCCGGGCACTATCCACGCCGAGTTCGGCGGCGTGCTCCGCCGCCCAGGCAAGCGCGTCATAGGCGTCCTCCACCGGTACGGGATAGGGATGTTCCGGGGCCAGTCGGTAAGCGACCGAGAGCACGGCCGAACCGCTGTCGCGGGCCAGGGCGCGGCAAGTGGAATCGTGGGTTTCCAGCGTGCCGATCACCCAGCCGCCGCCATGGTAGAAGACAGTCAGCGGCGGCATGTCCCCGGCATCGTGGGGGATGTAGAGCCGCGCGGCGAGCGTGCTGCCTGCAAGTGCGATCTGCACATCCTCCACCCGCGCAACGGCTGGGGGCTCGCCAAACTGCATCGGCACATCGGCCTTCGCGCGGATTTCTGCCGGGCTTTCGGTGGCGAAATCGGGGGCCGGAAATGCGGCCAGCTGCTGCAGCAGGTTGGCGACTTGGGGGTTGAGCGGCATCCGGTCCCTCGCTTGTGGATTGCGTTATTTTTCTGGCTAATGGATTCGCGATTGGGCTGTCCATTTGCTATTCGGGCGATGATTGCGTTTTATTGCGCGAAATTCCAGCCCCAATTTTCCGGGGCGAAAAGAAGAGGATGAACAATGGATCGACTGGCAGGCAAGGTGGCCCTGGTGACGGGTGGCGCGCGCGGTATCGGGGAAGGCATCGTCCGCCGCTTCGTGGCCGAAGGCGCCAAGGTGATGATCACCGATATCCTTGACGCCGAAGGGCAGGCGCTGGCCGATGAACTGGGAGCTGCGGCGCAATTCGTGCACCACGATGTGACCAGTGCGGAAGAATGGGCCGCTGCCATCGCCGCAACCGAAGCGGCCTTCGGCATGCTGGATACGCTGGTGAACAATGCCGGCGTGCTGTTCTTCTCCGGCTTCGAGCAATACACGCCGCAGCAGATCGACACCCTGATCGACGTGAACCTGAAGGGCGTGATCCTGGGCTGCCAGCTGGCGATCCCGGCGATTGAGCGCGCCGGTGGCGGGGCCATCGTCAACATGAGCTCGGCGGACGGCATCGCCGGGGCCAATGCGGTGTCGGTCTACTGCGCCACCAAGTTTGCCGTGCGCGGGCTGACCAAGGCGCTGGCGCTGGAACTGGGACCGCGCAAGATCCGCGTGAACTCGATCCATCCGGGCGGCATCTTCACCCCGCTGGCCAATCCGATGAACGTGACCAAGGAAGTCTACGACAGGAATTACTGGATCTATCCGGCGCAGTACGCGGGCGAGCCGAAGGATATCGCCGCCGCCGCCGCCTATCTCGCTTCGGAAGACGCGCGGTACTGCATGGGCACCGAACTGTCGGTGGATGGCGGCATGAACGCCGGCCACTATTACATGGGGCTGCCCGGTTCGCCCACGCCGCCCGCCGCCTGAGCGGCGAGCCGCTGGCGGTCTGCCTCCAGCGTGCGGCTGGCGCGATAGATGCACCAGGCGCCAAGGAAGCCGGTGGGGATGATCAGCGACAGGCCCAGCCGCAGCCCCTGCGCGGGATCGGCTGCGGCGAACCAGTCGCTCATCCCCCCGGCTGCCGACGGGCCGATGACATTGCCGAACAGGCCGATGATCAGCAGCGCCAGCGCGATGCCGGTCGCCCGGTCGCGTTCGGGCAGTACGTGCTGGAACCCGGCGAGGATGCCGATCGACCAGCCGCCGCCCAGCAGGCCCGATGGCACGGCGAGCGATTGGGCGATCCACAGCTCGGGCGCCCAGGTGACGATCGCGATCAGCCCGGTGGCCGCGCACAGCGCCACCGCTGACAGCACCAGCGCGCGGCTGACGCCCTTGCGCGAAAGGCGGTCTGCCACCAGCCCGAACAGCAGCACGCCGAAGAATCCCGGCAAGCCGAAGGCGAGCACGAAGGCGCTGCCCGATGCGGCATTGCTGAGGCCATAGGCGCGCTCGAACAACGCCGGACCCCACAGGCCGAAGGTCACGCCCGACAATGTTCCCAGTGCCATGCCGAAGGTCATCATGCGCATCGACGGGGCGGCCGCAATGCTGCGGGTGAGTGCGCCCAGCGCGGTGCGATCTTGGCCACTGGCGGCGGCCACATTGCTGCGCGGGGGTTCGCGGATGATGACGAAGGCGGTGGCGGCCATCAGGATGCCGACCGAACCGATCGCCAGGAATGCCGCGCGCCAGTCGTATTCGGCAGCAATCGCCGGGCCGCCCGCCATGCCCAGGATCTGGCCGAAATAGATCGCCGTGCCCACCACCGCCAGCGCGCGCCCGCGCTGCTGGGGCGGGAAATAGGCGGCGATCAGCGCAGCGGCGGGCGCCTGGTAGGCGGCTTCCCCGATGCCCACGCCGATCCGCGCGACCGCCAGCATCCAGCCGCTTTCGGCGTAGGCGGTGAGCGCGGTGAACAGGCTCCAGGTGGCGCAGCCCGCCGTCACCACCGCGATGCGCGAAGTGCGGTCCGCCAGCCGAGCAATGGGGATGGCCACCGTGGTGTAGAGCACCGCGAAGGCCGGTCCCATCAACAGCCCCATAGTGCCGTCAGACAGGCCGAATTCGGCCTTGATCGGGCTCACCAGCCCGCTCAGCAGGTAGCGATCGGCATAGTTGAGCACGGCGATGCCCAGCAGCAGGGCGAGCATCAGCCAGCGGTTCGTGAGCCGGGGAGAGGCCGGTTCGTCTGTCAATGCCGCCTACTCCCTCATCCCGCAGCGGGCATCAGCGTACCCAAGCGCATGGGGATAGCGGCGCAGCTATCCGCCAACAACCAGCATTGGCGGATACAATGCGCCTATTCAGCCGCAATCTCCAGCGGGACGCCGTACATCGGGTCGTCCTCGTTGCACAGCCGATTGGTGTCCGCCCACAGTCCCTCCGGCGGCACCGGGGTGACGCCCAGCTCCTCGCGGATATCCGCGATCGGGCGGTCGACCCAGTCGCGCCACGGGGCCAGCATCATCGGGTACTTCCAGTTGCGCCCCTGCTCCGATCCGCGGAATTCCGCTTCCAGGTTCAGCGCCATGGCTTCGGGGTAGTGCAGCCCGTCCTTCATGATCGTCTTGGCCTTGAGGTAGGTCTGGATACGGTTGAAGAAGGCCGCCAGCTCCGGATGGAAATAGCGCACCTTGGCGTGCATGTTGGCGTTGATCAGCGCCACTTCGCCGCCGTGGTTGGGGCCGAAGCCGCTCACCATGTGCTCGATATCGTGCGTCAGCGCGGTCTGCCGCAGGTAGTAGGTGAAGTCGTTCACCACCTGCACCTCGCGGTAGAAGATATCCAGCTCGTAGCCGCTTTCCTCCATGAACCGCCGCAGCGCATCGCCCAGCGTGCCGGGCGCGCAGTGGCGCACTTCGTCGAGCTTGAAGTCGGCCAGCTGCCGCCGTTCGAGCCATTCGCGGAACCGCGGCAGGCGCGCTTTCTCCCGCTCGAACAGGCCGATCACGTTCGGCATGTCCTCGATCTGCATGAAGATCTCGGCCACTTCGGGGATGTAGGCGGTGTTGGGCAGGTCCGCCCCGTTGCGGCGGAGCATTTCCTGCGCGATCAGCGCGCGCAGCCCGGCGTGGTTGAGATAGGGCGAGGAACTGACCAGCACCGAACTTTCGGTCTGGATCGCCTGGATCCTGCCGTTGAAATAGGCGCGTTCGCCTTCACCGATCACGGCTTCGCTCATGGCTCTTACTCCGCAGCTTCGGCCACCAGGGCCGTATCGTTGGCAGGGGCGAGGAACTGGCCCGGCTTCGCGCCGGTATAGGCCCCGTTCTCGAAGGTCGGCACGCCGTTCACCAGCGTCAGGCGGGTGGGCATGGGCTTGCGGGTGAAGCGCCAGGTCATGCTGCCCTTGCCATCGGGCATGTCCCAGGCCTTCTCCATCTGCGGCCGCTCGACCTCGTCGAGGTTGAACACCGCGATATCCGCGCGCTTGCCTTCGGCAATCACCCCGCGATCGGAAAGGAAGAAGTGTTCGGCCAGCTTGCCGGTCATCACGTGGACGGCCTCCTCCAGGCTGAGCTTCTGCTCGTCACGCACGTACTGGGTCAGCAGCAGGGCATTTTCCCCGCCGCCGCACAGCATCTGCAAATGCGCGCCCGCATCGGAGATGTTGCCCACGGTCCTGGGATCGCGCATCAGCGCCACGGTCAGGTCCTCGTCCTTGGGGAAGGGGGCCATGTGGACGGTAGACAGGGTGCCGTTGGCAAGGATCCAGTCGGCCATGGCATCGCTGCGATGCAGGCCGCGGCTGTCGGCATAGTCCTTCAGCGTCACGTTGACCGGGCCGGTGCCGTTCTCGCTGTCGAGCAGGTAGAGATCCTGCGGGTTCTTCAGCGGCGAATGCGGCCAGGCGTTGTTGTCCCAGCTTTCCCGCGCCCGTGCGCGCCAGTCGGGATCGGCCAGCAGGCGGCGCTTTTCCTCGTGCGTTTCGGCCAGCACCACCTCGTGCCAGACATAGTCGTTCGACTGGGCGAAGATCAGCGACTTGACCAGGCTGAGGGTTGAAGTGGGCGAGACGTGGGCAAAGCCGGGCCATACGTCGATCCCGGCATCGCGCATCGACTGGATGCTGGCCTGCATCGGCGGCAGGATCTGCTTCTGGAAGTCCAGCGTGGGAATGCCGCCGGCGATCTGCACCCGGATCTTGCGCCCCTTCAGCAGGTTTTCCAGCCGCTTGAGGTTGTCCGGCCCGGTCATCCGCATGAAGGTGTCGACGATCACCTGGTAACAGGTGCTGGGATAGCGATCCATCACGTCGAACAGCGCCTCGAACTCGGCATCGTCGGCCAGCAGCGTGGGGACGGGGCGGTCGTCGCCGTCATGGTCGTGCATGTTGTCCGACAGGCCCAGCGCACCGGCGGCCAGGGCATCGTCGAGCAGGTCCGCCATCACCGCGATTTCATCGGCGGTGGCGGCACGGTTCCAGGCATCGGTGCCCATGGCCGCGATGCGCAGCGGGATATGGCCGACGTAGCTGGCATAGTTGAGCGGCACCTTGATCCGCTTTTCGAAACTGGCGCGGTATTCCGACCAGCTGTGCCAGTCCCAGCTGACGAACTGGCGGAAGGGTTCGATGGGAATGTCCTCGAAGAACGAGAAGATGCCCATGACTTCGTCCTTGGCTTCCTGGCTGGGGTGCAGCGGGGCCATCGAGAAGCCGCAGTTGCCCAGGATCATGGTGGTCGCGCCGAAGCCGGGCAGCGGATCGAGATCGGGCTGCCACCACATGCTGGCATCGTAATGGGTGTGGCTTTCGATGAAGCCGGGGGTGACGAAGCAGCCGCTGGCGTCGAACACCCGTTCGCCCTGCGGCGCGAGGTCAGTGCCGATCTCGGCAATCACGCCGTCCCTTACGCGGACATCGCCGGCAAAGGCTGGCGCGCCGGTGCCATCGACAATGGTTCCATGCTTGATGAGCAGGTCAGACATCGTACTCTCCCGATTGATCGTTCTTATGCCGGTGAAGGTACATCCAGGTGGGTGTTTTGGCGGAATCCGGGCTTGCCGCCTGCATCGCTGTATGATCTACCGGGGATCACTATGCGATCCGATGGAAACAGTGCAGCGCTTCTCAAGGCCCTGCGCCGGCATTTGCGCCTGCAAGGCTGGACGGCGCGCCGCGTGGCCGCCGAACTGGGCGTGGGCGAAGCGACGGCCAAACGCTGGCTGGCGGGCAAGGGACTGACGCTGGACAAGCTCGATACGCTGGCCGGGCTGTGCAGCATGACCCTGGCCGAACTGGCGCGCGAGGCCGAAAAACCGCGCCGCGAACTGGCGCAGGAACTGACCCTGGCGCAGGAACGCGCGCTGTCTGCCGACATCTTCCTGGCCTTCCTGTTCATGACCATCCTGGGCGGGATCACGCCTGACGAGATCGCCCGCGATTTCACCCTGCGCCAGCGCGACATCGACGCCGCGCTGCTGCAACTGGAACGGTTGGCGCTGATCGACCACTTGCCCGGCGGGCGCGTGCGGCCGCTGGTCGATCGCTCGCTGGTCTGGCGCAAGACGCCGATGCGTGCGCTGTTCGAACAGCACATGAAACCGCAGTTCATGGCGATGGACTTCGCCGCGCAGGATTCGGTCTATGCCTCCGAATTGCTCAAGCTGTCGGATCAGGGCGCGGCCACGCTGGCCGAGCTGATCGAGCAGCACCGGCGCGACGTGCAGAAGCTGGCCCAGCACGATCGCGATACGGCACACCTGCCGCAACGCTGGTACGGAATGCTCTGTGCGATGCGCCCGCTGGACATGACACGCCTGCGCGAGGCGTGACTACGCTCTAGGGCTGACGACTGGGCAGGTGCGGGAAAATGTCGACCCGCTCGATCCGCCCGCCGAAGGTCTGGCTGCCTGCGCCTGAAACCACCGGCGTATCGGCATCGAACCCGATGTCGAGCGTATCGGTTTGTTCGACCAGGTTGGAGATGCTGCGGGTGATGCGCCCGCGCCCGATCTCGCGGCCATCGGCCCGGATCACCATCTCGCCGCCAGCGTTGCGCCCCGCTTCGCGCTGGAATTCGAAGGTCAGCGTTACCGGACCGGACGGCAGGGCTTCGCTCGCCGCGACGCGCGACTGGTCGCCGGGAATTTGCGATGCGGCCATCACCGCCACCGGCACGCCGTCGACCATGTGGAAGCTCCACCCGGCGAAGTTGCTGCCATAGGCCAGGATCGAGCCGCTGGTGTCGCCGGAAGACAGGTCCAGCCGCGCCTCGATGGTGAAGCCAAGGCCCAGCAGCGGCGCGGCGTTCACCACCGGCACGGTGACTCCGTTGCCCCAGTAGGTGTACTGCGCGCGCGGTCGCCGGGCGGCGGCCTGGAACCGCGCCAGGGTCAGCCGGTCGTCCAGCGGGTAGACCGAATTGGCCCGCGCCTCGCGGTCGAACAGGGCGAGCATTCCGGCAAGGCGATCGGGCTCCTGTCCCGCCAGGTTGCGCGCCTGCGCCGGGTCGTTCGCAAGGTCGTACAGTTCCCAGTCGTATTCGGTGGGATCGCGCCCGCTTTCGTAGGTGCTGCCCCAGGGAACGCGCTGCGGCGTGGTGCCGGCCCACCAGCCCTGGTGGTAGATGCCGCGGTTGCCCATCATCTCGAAATACTGGGTATCGTGCTGCTCGGGCGCGTCGGGCGCGGCGAGCGAGTAGGCGAAGCTGACGCCGTCGATGGGTTGCTGCGGCACGCCGTTGACCGAAGCGGGAGCCTCGATACCGAGCAGGTCGAGCACGGTCGGCATCACGTCGTTGACATGGGTGAACT
The DNA here is from genome assembly GCA_020446625.1 of Erythrobacter sp. Lineage (GTDB taxonomy): Bacteria > Pseudomonadota > Alphaproteobacteria > Sphingomonadales > Sphingomonadaceae > Alteraurantiacibacter. The sequence continues at coordinate 20,121 of JAGREI010000026.1, read as the reverse complement.
GGCTGCGGATGCCGCGCGCCTCGATCCGCGCGGGCCACGAAATCACCATGCCGTTGCGCACCCCGCCCAGGTGCGAGGCATATTGCTTGGCGTAGGGGTAAGGCGTGTCGAGCGCCAGCGCCCAGCCATAGCCGTAGTTGCCGGCGCTGGCAGGCCCGCCGATGTCGTCGACGCTGGCCAGGGCATAGTCCTGGCTCTCGTTCACTTCGTTGGCGAAGCCGCCCATCGGGTTCATCGCGCCGAAGAAGGATCCTTCGGTTGCCGCGCCGTTGTCGCCTTCGATGAACACGATCAGGGTGTTGTCGAGCTGGCCCATGCGCTCCAGCTCGTCGAGCAGGCGGCCGAACTGGAAATCCTCGAAGGCGAGCATGGCGGCATAGGTTTCCATCCACCGCGCGGCGACCAGGCGCTGGTCGGCATCGAGCGAATCCCAGGCCGGGATGCCATCGGGCATGGGAGAGACTTCGATGCCTTGCGGAACCAGCCCCATCGCCTGCTGGCGGGCCAGGGTCTGTCCGCGCAAGGCGTCCCAGCCCATGTCGAACTGGCCGCGGAACCGCTGCCGCCACTCCTCGGGCGCCTGCAAGGGGCCATGCGCGGTGGGCGATGCATAGTAGAGCAGGAAGGGCTTGTCGGGATCGACCGACTTCTGCTGCCGGATATAGGCCAGCGCGTCGTCGGTCAGCTCCTGTTCGAGGATCGAGCCGCGTTCCATCACCGTGTTGTCAGGCACTTCGACGCGGGTGATGCCGCGATAGAGCGCGGGGTGGAACTGGTTCGTCTCCGCCGCCATGAAGCCGTAGAAATATTCGAACCCCAGCCCGGTGGGCCACAGGTCGAACGGCCCCTGCGCCGAAACGTGCGCTTCGGGCGCGTTGTGGTGCTTGCCGATCATGGCCGTGTTCCAGCCGTACTGGCGCAGGATCTCCGCCAGCGTTGCCGCGCTGCGCGGCATCAGGTTGTCGTAGCCGGGATAGCCGGTGGTAAGGTTGGCCACCACGCCGTTGTGCGCCGCGTGGTGGTTGCGCCCGGTCAGCAGCGCGGCCCGCGTGGGCGAGCACATGGCGGTGGTGTGGAAGCGGTTGTAGACCAGTCCGTGCGCTGCCAGCCGATCGAGGTTGGGCGTGGGGATCGGGCCGCCGAAAGTGCTGGCCGCGCCGAAGCCGACATCGTCGGTCATCACGATCACCACGTTGGGCGACCCGGCAGGCGCGGTGCGGGCGCGGTGCAGGTCTGGCGTGGACGTAGCGTAGGATTCCCCGATCGTGCCGGTGAAGGCGGGATCGGGCAGCGGCAACGACGGGCCGGTGGGCTCTCGCCCTGCCTGCGCCGGTGCGCCGATGGCCAGCAACAGGGCGGCAATGGTTGCGAACGAATGCTTCATGGCTGGGTGCTCCATTGTCCGGCCTTACCGGGCGAAGAAATCGAAGGTGACGGTGCCAATCCGGGCGTCCAGCGGGGTGCCGGGCCGATAGCCTTCCAGCACCGGATCACCCGCGTCCAGGCCGACGCTGAATGTCGCGGAGATGCCCATCATCCGCGGCATCTCGATATGCATCACGCCTTGCGCCACCTGTTCGCCATTGGCGTTGAGCGTCACCGTCCAGTCGGCGCGGTTGGCTTCGTCGAGGGCGCTACTGCGGGCCAGTCGCAGGCTAAGCTGGTTATGGCCCGTGGCGAGCGGATCCTCGCCAGCGAAGCTGAACTTCTCGCCGTTGATGGCGTTGAACAGGAACACCGGGCGGCCTTCGACGAGGTATAGCCCCATCCCCGGCAACTGTCCGCCAAAGGCATAGATCGGGCCGGTCACGCCAGCGCGCGGCAGCTCGAAGCTGGCGGTGACGGTATGCGGCAGGAAATTGAGCGGCGGGGCCAGCCCGAAGGGGACGTTGCCGACCGGGTTGCGGTAAGTCCACCTGCCTTGCCGCGCTTGCAGGTTGGCCATGAACTGCCGGGCGAGGTCTGCGGTGTTCTCCCCCACGTTGTGTTGCGGCAGGACATTGTGGGCATTGGCCTGGGCCAGCCACTCCTGCGCCATGGCCGCCACCCTGTCGGGTTCTTGCGCGGCGAGGTTGCGGGTCTGGCCGGGATCGCTGACGACATCGTAGAGCTCCCACGGTTCGTCGAACGGCTGCCCGGCGTTCTGCGCCGATTCCCAGGTCTGGAGCCGGTGGCTGGTCACGATCGTCCAGCCCTGGTCCCACAGCCCCCGGTTGCCCCACAGCTCCGAGTACTGCGCCCGCCCGTCGCGCGGGCTGCCCGGCGCGGTGATGGTGGCGGCAATGCTGTGGCCTTCGATCGGGCTTTGCTCGACATTGTTGACCAGTGCTGCCGGGGCGACCCCGGCCAGGTCGAGAATGGTCGGCATCATGTCGCTGACGTGGACCGACTGGTTGCGCAGTTCGCCACGCGCGGCGATCCCGGCGGGCCATGCCAGCACCATCGGCACGCGGATGCCGCCGTCATGCGCGGTCTGCTTCCAGTTGCGCAGCGGCGTATTGCCCGCCACTGCCCAGCCATAGCTGTAGTGCGGATGGGTCTGGGGGCCGCCCCACTGGTCATACAGCGCCAGGTTCTCCTCGAAGCGCACCGGGGTTTCGTTGCCGATATAGGCTTCGGTCAGCACGCCATCGGGCCCGCCTTCGGCGCTGGCGCCATTGTCGGAGACGATCAGGATCACCGTGTTGTCCAGTTCGCCGCGCGCCTCCAGTTCGTCGAGCACCCGCCCGAATTCGTGGTCCGCATGGCTGAGCATGGCGGCAAAGGCTTCCATCTGCCGGGCATAGAGCCGCTGCTGGTCGGCCGACAGGTCAGCCCAGGCGGGCAGGTCGGCCGGGCGCGGGGCCAGCTGCGTTCCCGCAGGCACGATCCCCGCCTCGATCTGCCGGTCGAGGATGCGCTGCCGCGCCACGTCCCAGCCTTCGTCGAAGCGGCCACGGTAATGGTCGAGCCATGCCTGCGGGGCATGGTGCGGGGCGTGGGCGGCACCGGTGGCCCAGTACATGAAGAAGGGCCGCGCCACCGGCCCCGCATCGCGGGTGCGGATCATGGCGATGGCCTGGTCGGCCATGTCGGCGCTGAAGTGATAGTCCGCCGACGAGGGGGCCTGCACCGGCTGGTTGTTGCGCACCAGCGTGGGGAAGAACTGGTCGGTATCGGCGGCAAGGAAGCCATAGAACTGTTCGAACCCCTGCCCGCTGGGCCAATGGGTGAACGGCCCGGCGGGAGAGGCTTCGGCACCGGGGAAGTGATCCCACTTGCCCACGGCAAAGGTGGCATAGCCCGCCTGGCGCAGGTTTTCCGCCACCGTCCCGGCCTCCGGCGGGATCAGGGCGTCGTATCCCGGCGCGTCGAAAGCCTGCAAGGCGTGGCCGCCCATGTGCACCGTGTGCGGCATTCGCCCGGTGAGGAAGGACGCGCGCGCGGGCGAGCACATGGGGGCGGTGCGGTAGTTGTCGTAGCGCAGGCCCAGTCGCGCGACCCGGTCGATGTTGGGGGTTTCCACCAGTCCGCCGAAGCTGCCGACCTGGCCGAAGCCGACGTCGTCCATCATCCACACCAGCACGTTGGGGCGTTGGGCAGCCTGGGTTGCGGCGCGGTCCGGGGCTGGGGCGGGGCTGTCCTGCGCCGCGACCGATGCAGGTGCCAATGCCAGCGCAGCGGCCATCCAGGCCGCGATCAGGCTCCCCCACAGGCGCATGTGCAGTTCCTCCCCATTGCCGCCGACTCTGCGTTCGGCGCGGGGTGAGACTAGTTTGCTGGATGCATCAGTCCAATGCATATTGAGATACAGTTAGATAACAAATATGCATTGAACGCTGACCGACTTGCGCGCAGAAGCAGCCCATGGACCTGCGCGCGCTTCGCCACTTCGCCACCCTTGTCCGGCAAGCCAGTTTCGTGGACGCCGCACGCGAACTCAACATCACCCAACCGGCGCTCAGCCGCAGCATAAAGGGGCTGGAGGACGAGCTGGGATCGCGACTGATCGAACGCCACCGCAACGGCTGCACCGCCACGGCAGCGGGCGAGCTGCTGCTGCGCGATGCCGATGCCATCCTGCGCCGGGCGGCGGCGCTGAAGCACAACATGCGCGCCTATGCCCGTGGTGACCTTGGCCACCTGCGCTTCGGTGCGGCGCCGCTGCCTGCCGCGCTGCTGCTGCCGCACCTGCTGGCCACCCTGTCGCGCGAGGAGCCGGGGCTGACGCTGGGCGTGGCGCTCGGCTCGGTGGGGGCGCTGGCGGAACAGCTGCGGCACGACCGGATCGAGTTCTTCCTTTGCGCCAAGGCCCGTCTGCCGCGCGACCACACCCTGCAATCGACCAGCCTGTTCGAAGTGCCGCTGGCCTGGCTGGCGCGGGCAGGCCATCCGCTGGCCGAGGCCAAGCGGATCGCCATCGAGGATCTGCTGCGCTTCCCGCAGGCCAACGTACGATCGGACGCCAGCACCGCGCACGAAGGCGAACCGGATTCGATCTACGACCTGCCCGTCGCCATTGCCTGCGACGACTACGGCGTGCTGCTGGAGACGATCCGCCATTGCGATGCGGTTTGCCTGGCCACCAGCGCGCTGCTGGCCGCCAATCCCGGCCTGGTGGCGCTGGACGTGGAACAGGGCGGCCCGCCTGCGCAGATCGAGATCATGCTGGTGCAGCGCCGGGGCCGCGACATGTCTCCCATGGCGCAGGCGGTGCTGCAACGGATCCTTGGCTAGATCCCCGGCTGGTCGGCGGGAACTTCCACCACCAGCCCGTCAAGCTCCTCGCTCAGCTGGATCTGGCACGACAGGCGGCTGGTCTCGCGCACTTCCACGCCTTCCAGCGCTTCGATCATGGCAGCCTCGTCCTCGCCCGCCGGGCCGACCCGGTCCCACCATTCGGGGGCGATGTAGACGTGGCAGGTGCCGCACTGGCGCATCCCGCCGCACAGCGCGTCGATCCCGTCGACCAGGCTACCGATGGCCAGGTGCATCACCGTCATGCCTTCGAAATTGACGCAGGTCCGTTCGCTGCCGTCGGGCTGGCGATAGGTGACCTTGGCCATCAGGCGTGCGCCGGACAACCGGCCTCCCGTGCAAGGGCGGCGATGTCGGCCGCAGAGCCGGTGCCGCGATCGCGCTTGCGATAGCGCACCCGGCAGGGCTGGGCGGGCCAGTAGGTGCCGGCACCGGCCACCGGCTTCACCTCGTCGAGCAGTTCCATGTCATAGTGCTGCAACAGGATCGCCAGCAGCACCTTCATTTCCAGCCGGGCGAAGTTCACGCCCGCGCAGCGGTGCATCCCGCCGCCGAAGCCGACCAGGCTGTTGCTTTCGATCTGCGCTTCGGGATTTTCGGGATTGAACCGTTCGGGATCGTAGGCGTCGGGATTGCGGAAGGTCTCGGTCATGCGGTGCGTCACCGAGGGGGCCAGCAGCACGAATTCTCCCTTGCGGATGCGATAGCCTTCGCGCTCGATATCCTCGTTGGCCTTGCGCGAGAGGATGAAGGCGACCGGGTGCAGCCGCTCGGTTTCGCGCAGGGCCAGGTCCATCTTGGCGAGCGCGATGGTCTGTTCCCAGCCCATGTCGCTGCCGTCGCCGGAGCCGAGGACAGTGCCGAGTTCGTCGCGCAGCACTTGCAGGTAGCCGGGGTTCTGCAACAGGTCGGCTAGCGCCCAGCTGACCTGCCCGGCGGTGGTTTCGTGCCCGGCCCAGACCAGCAGCAGGATCAGGTAGCGAATCGTCTCGTCCGGCACCGGGGTGCCGTCGGGATAGGTGGTGCCGATCATGTCCTGGAAGAAATCGGGTTCCGCCAGCGGTTCGGCGCGGCGCTTGTCGATCCAGCCTTGCAGGATGGCGTGCAGCTTCTTCTTGGCGCGCTGGCTGCGGATCTGCTTGCCGGTGGGCAGCCACAGCGGCAGGACGAACTCCATCCCGGCGGAAAAATCGCGGAACAGGTCGAAGAATTCGTGGCCCAGCTTCTGGTGGAACTCGCGCCCCATGAAGCTGTGCGCGGCAATGTCCATCACCACCGGGCCGAGCGTGGGGATAAGGTCGAACTCGCCTTCGTCGCCCAGCCGGTCGACCAGTCGCAGGCTCTCTTCCGCCATGATGCCGACATACTGCTTCATCGATGCCGCCTTGAAGCGCGGCATGATGATCGCGCGCTGGCGCAAGTAGTGGTCCATCTCGGCGAAGGAATAGAAGTCGGGCGAGAACATCTTGATGAAGAAGGGCATCGATTCGCGGATCGACAGCAGCTTGTCGGTTTCCTCGAAGAAGAACTTGTTGTGTTCCGGCCCCAGCATCACGTTCATCCGGCGGCCCGCCAGCTTGAACGAGAACAGCTTGCCGCGCGTCTGGTAGCCGCGCCGCAACACGGCGACGGGATCGCGGAAGAACTGGGCCAGGTGGCCGATCAGTGGGGCGCCGCCGTCGATCGGGGGCAGGGTGGCAGTGGTCAAGGCGTTCCTCCCGCAGATGCGGGATCGGCTGGCTGCCTCCCGCTGGGCCGCCATCCTATGCCTCTTGCGGGCAAGGTCCAAGTTGGGGCGGGGCGGATTGATCCACAAGGTGATGCCTTGCGGATCAATCCATGATCCTCGCTAAGCGATCGGCGGTCGCCTGTCGTGCCACGGTGCGGCGCGTTCCAGCTGCCCGGCCAGGCGGAACAGCAGGTCTTCCGCGCCATAGCGGCCGATGAAATGCACGCCGATGGGCAGCCCCGCGTCGGACATGGCCAGCGGCACCGACATGGCCGGTTGCCCGGTGTGGTTGGCGATCTGGGTGAAGGGCGTGAACACGGCGGCGCGCTGGCCCCAGGTTTCGAAGTCGACGCCGGGCGTCAGGCTGATCTGCCCCAGCTCCAGCGGCGGCGCGGCCACCGTGGGGGTGAGGATCACGTCATAGTCCTGCATGAACTGGCCCATGGTGATGGCCGCCGATTGCAGGATGGAATTGGCCCGCGCGAAGTCCATGCCGGAGAAACTCTGGCCATACTGCACGAAGCCCAGCGTGATCGGTTCGAGCACGTCCGGCCCCAGCTCGATCCCCAGCAGCCGCGCGCGATCGAGCAGGTCGACCGCCATCGACGGCCCCATGATGGCGAAGGAGGCAAAGCCCAACTGCGCCGCGTCGATCACCGGCGCTGCTTCCTCCACCACGTGGCCCAGGCTTTCGCACAGGCGTGCCGCAGCGCGGGCGGCTTCCACGCATTGGGGGTCGACCGGGCTGTGACCGAAGGGATCGGTCATCAGGGCCACGCGCAGCTGGCCCGGTTCACGCGTCACCTGCTCCAGGTAGGTGCCGCCTTCGGGTGGCGGCGCGCCATAGCGCGAACCCGGTTCCAGCCCCCAGCTGGCATCGAGGATCGCCGCGGAATCGCGCACCGAGCGGGTGATGGCGTGGTTGGTGGACAGGCCGCCCCAGCCTTCGGTGCGCAGCGGCCCCATCGGCACACGGCCCCGGCTGGGCTTCATGCCGAACAGCCCGCAGCAGCTGGCCGGAATGCGGATCGACCCGCCGCCGTCGCTGGCATGGGCCGCCGGGATCACGCCTGCCGCCACCGCCGCCGCTGCACCGCCCGACGATCCGCCGGCGATGTGGCCGGTGTTCCAGGGATTGCGCGTGGCGCCGTAAAGCGTGCTTTCGGTGGTGCCGGTCAGGCCGAATTCGGGCGTGGTGGTCTTGCCGAAGATCACGAAGCCGGCCTGCTGGTAACGCCGCACCAGTTCGGAAGTCACCGGCGCGCGATAGTCGCGGTACAGGCGGCTGCCGTTCTCGGTCACTTCGCCTTCGATGTAGGTATGCAGGTCCTTCAGCAGCCAGGGTACGCCGGTGAAGGGGCCTTCGGGCAGGCCCTGCCCGATCGCGCGGCGGGCGAAGTCGTAGTGCTCCTGCGCCATGAAGTTGAACGCGGGATTGGTCGCTTCGACGCGGCGGATCGCGTCATCCAGCAGTTCAGTGGGAGACACCGCGCGCGTGCGCACCAGTTCGGCCAGGCCGATGGCGTCGTGGCTGTCGATCGGGCCGGAGCCGGTCATGGCAAGTCCTTTGCGGGGCAGAGCGGGGACTGCGGCCATTGCCGCAGCCCCGGCCAGCACATGGCGACGGGAAAGTTTCACTCGGCCGCCTCAAGCGCGGCGTCGGCCACGTAGTAGCGGGAATAGAACTTGCGGAACTGCGGGATCGGGCCGTCGCCGTCGCAGATGATCGGGTTGGCCTCGTACTTCTGCCGGTCCCAGATCACCTTGTCCTGGTCCAGCTGCTTGCAGATATCCCGGATCAGCGCCTTGGCGAGGCCCGCCATCGGCCCTTCGGCTTCGGCGCGCGGCTGGGTGAAGCCATAGCGCACGCGCAGCACGTCTTCCTCCACCGGCGCGATGCTGGCGACCAGCAGGGTTTCGGAAATGCCCGAGAACTTCACCCAGCTCTGGCCCGGCCCCATGGTGTCGTAGGAGATCTTGCCGTCGACCATGCCGCTGGGGGTGCCCATCTTGGCATGTACGTCGGCCCCGCGGCCCCATTCGCCCCAGCGCAGTTCGGCGGCGGGCACGTCAGCCGTGCCGTGGATGTACTTGAAGTGCGCCACGTCCACGCCGTTTTCGGCCATGTTCTGGATCGATCCGTAGACCATCCATTCGTGCCATTCGTAGTCGGTCCATTCGGGATTGCCGACCTCGTCGTGCACCACCACGTCCCACATCGGGGCCTCGCCGTTGGGGTGGTACCACATCCAGATGAAGCCGTTGGCCTCGGTGGTGGGGTAGGTGCGGGTGCAGCGGCGCTTTACCTGCGGCGGGATGGCGCGGGCGTAGGGGATTTCCTTCACCGTGCCTTCCTCGCCATCGTAGCGCCAGGCGTGGAACGGACATTCGATCAGGTTGCCGTGGACCTTGCCGCCGTGGCCCATGTGCGCGCCCAGGTGCTTGCAGTAGGCATCGATGATCCGGACCTGGCCGTCCTCGCCGCGCCAGATCGCCAGGTCGCGTCCGAAGTAGCGCATCGGCTTCACCTCGCCCACGCCGACGAAATCGTTGGTTTCGATGGCGTACCAGCCGAAGGGGAAGCCGATATCGAGCTTGCGCTCCTCCACCGAGGCGCGGCCCGTCACTTCGGCCACGCGCCAGTCGATAAGGTCCTGCCCGCGCAGTTTCGAGAGCAGCGCCCAGACGGCAACCGGCGCGGTGCGCGCGTCGGTGGCGGCTTGCTGATTGTCATTCGACATGATCACACTCCTGTATTCCATCCCGCCGGGGCGGGTTCATCCGGGGGCAGGGGTTGTCTCTGCGCACCGGAAACGGGTTCAAGAATGGAGCAGACTTCCCGGCTCCTCGAAAATTACAGACCGAATACCTTGATCGCGTTCTCGCGCAGGAACTTGGGCCATACCTCGTCCTTGAAGGGGACGTTCTGCATGTCGGAGAAGATCCGCTCCAGGCTCAGGCCCATGGGGAAATAGCCGGCGTAGATGATCTTGTCGCTGCCGCGCGTGTTGGCATAGTCGATGATCGCCTTGGGGTAATGCTTGGGGGCAAAGGCGCTGGTCGAATAGTAGAGGTTCGGCCACTTCAGCATCAGCTTCACCGCCAGCGCCTCCCACGGCTCGGCGCCGTGGCGCATCACGATCTTGAGGTCGGGGAAGAACCAGCAGACCTCGTCGAGATGTTCCACCTTCTGCGTTTCCATCGGGATGCGCGGCCCCGGAATGCCCACGTTGAGGCACACCGGCAGCCCCAGTTCGGCGGCCACGGTATAGATGGGGAACATGTACTTGTGGTTGATCGCCACCTGCGGCAGCGTCCCGGCGGGGAACACGCTGATCGCGGACAGGCCGACTTCGGCGTGCACCTGGCGGATGCGCTTCACCTCTTCCATGCCGCCGTTGGGATCGCAGGGCAGATCGAAGAAGAAGCGGTCGCCGTACATTTCCTTGGCGCGGTAGGCAGTCTTCGTGCCGCTCCAGCCCACCATCGCCTTGTCCACGTTGTGCCGGTCCATGTGCTCGACCGTCCAGGTGACGAAATCGTCGACCGCGCCGCTCTGCGGGATGTCCTTGAACATGTACTGCGCGGGCATGGAGAACTGTTGCAGCGTCTGCTGATCCTTGATCAGCGGCCGGAAGGCGGCAAACCAGTCCGAACGGTCTTCCGCCTCCGGAATGCCCAGCATGGTGTCGATAATCTTGATGTCGCTTGGCATGGCCATGCTCAGTCTCCGCTCAGTTCGTTCCAGCGCGCCTTCAGTGCGCGTTTGTCAATCTTGCCCGTGTCGGTGCGCGGCAGCGGCGCGTCGACGAAGGCGATTTGGGTCGGGGCCTTGTAGCTGGCCAGCTTGTCGGCCACCTCGGCGCAGATCGCCGGGGCATCCAGCCCATCGGCGCGCACCACGGCCACCAGCCGTTCGCCCAGCCGATCGTCGGGCAGGCCGAAGGTGGCGCATTCGTGCATTCCCGGCATCTCGGTGATCACTCGTTCGACCTCGGCGCAATAGATGTTCTCTCCGGCAGAGATCACCATGTCCTTCTTGCGGTCGACGATGAACACGTAGCCTTCGTCGTCGATGTAGCCGACGTCGCCCGTGCTCAGCCAGCCGTCCTCGCTCAGCACTTCAGCGGTTTCCTTGGGACGGTTCCAGTAGCCCGCCATCACGCTGGCGCCGCGAAGGGTGATCTCGCCAGCCTGGCCTTGCGGCAGGTCTGCGCCGTCGGGGCCACGGATCGCCATTTCCACCAGCGGCAGGACGCGTCCGGCAGAGGCGGGCTTGCGCACGAAATCGCCGCCCACCGATTGCGCCACCGAGCCGGAACATTCGGTCATGCCATAGCCGGTTCCCATGGCGGCGGAGGGGATGTTCGCCGTAACCGCCTGCACCAGGCTGACCGGCGATGCCTGCCCGCCGATTCCGATATTGGTGAGGCTGGAAAGGTCCGCGGCGGCAAAACCCGGCGCGCGCAGCATGTCCCACATCATGGTGGGCGTGCCGGAGAACATGGTGATCTTCTCCGCCTCGATCAGGCGCATGGCTTCGGCGGGGTCCCACCGCTGCATGATCACCACCTTGCTGCCGGAAAGCAGCGGCGAGAGGAAGGCGGAGCCGAGGCCCGAGATATGGAACAGCGGGAACATCAGCAGCACCGCCTGCTGCGGCAACTGCTGCATCAGCTGGTTCACCGGCATTCCGTAGTCGTCGGCAATCTTGTGCAGGATCATCAGGCCCGACATCTGCACCGACAGCAGGCCGGTAATCAGGCTGCGGTGAGTCAGCACCGCACCCTTGGGGCGACCCGTGGTGCCCGATGTGAACAGGATCGCGCAGGGATCGCCGGGCGCCATCAGGGGGAATTCGGTGGCTGCGGGAAGGCCCGCGGCATCGGCATCGGGAACGTCCGGCCCGGTGATGTCCATCAGCCGGCCGGCATAGCCGCCTTCGCGCAGGCGGGCCGCGCGATCAGTATCGGCGATCACCAGCGCGGGTTCGGTTTCCGCGATCATCGCCGCCAGTTCGTCAGGCGCGCCGCGGCTGTTGAACAGCACCGCGACCCCGCCCGCGCGCACCACGGCGAGAAAGGCGATCATCCATTCGGCGCGGTTCTTCATGCAGATCGCCACCCGGTCACCCTTGGCAATGCCCAGCAGCGGCACCAGCTGATCACGCCAGCGGAACAGCTGGTCATAGCTGATGCGCCGTTCGCCCTCGACCAGGAAGGTGCGCTCGCCATGGCGGCGGGCGCTCTCGATCATCGTGCTGAGATCGCCCGGCGCGTTGACGAACTGGCGCAGCCCATCGCGCTCGCCAATCTCGAATACCGTTCCCGGCGCCGCTGCCTTGGCCAGATAGGGATCGCTCGCGAAGCCCATGTCAGTAGATCGCCGCCGGGTTCTTCGGGCGCGGGCTGCCCAGCATCTCGCGGTGCGAGATCCGGTCATGTCCGCGATCCTGCACGCCCAGTTCCTTCGCGATCTCGGCCCCGATCAGGGTCTGGCCGGAAAGCTCGTCGCGGTTGGGAGCCTTGTCGATGGCATCGAGGATATGGGCGGTGAACTCGGGGTTCTCCGCCATAGCGATGAATTCCTCGTACTGTTCGGGATTGGTCTTGCGCGCGATCTCGGACCGCTCGGTAACCTGCGGGCCAAGCCAGATCGACACCGCCGCCACGCCGGTGCCGCGCAGGTCATGTTCCATGTCGTGCGCCAGCTTGTCGATCCCGGCCTTCTGCGCGCCATAGGCGGGGCCGTGCATGTAGCAGCTGGCCCCGAAGGAGGAGGTGAAGGCGATCAGCCCGCTGCCCTGCTTCACCATCATCTTTGCCGCGTACCAGCTGGCGACGTAGGACGACCGCAGGCCGACATCGATCATGTTCACCGCGTCCAGCTCCTTCTCCCAGAAGGGCAGCTTCTCGATCAGCTGGTGGTGGATGTAGGCGGCGTTGTTGACGAGAATGTCGAGCCGCCCCTGCTCGGCCTCGATCTGGGCGAACAGCCGCGCGACTTGTGCATCGTCGGCATGGTCGCAGACCACCGCGATCCCTTCGCCGCCCAGTTCGGTGACCCTGGCCGCAGTCTCTGCCACTGTGCCGGGCAGTACCGACCCGTCCCAGCCCTTGGCATCACCCGGCGTTACCGTGCGCCCGGTGACGTAGACGGTATAACCCAGCTCGCCAAAGCCGCGCGCGATGCCCGCGCCTGCACCGCGACTCGCGCCGGTTACCAGCGCCACTTTCCTGTCTGCCATCGTTCCTCTCCCGGCCCGGTCTCATGCGGGCCTTGTCTGTCCCTAGTGGTGGTGGCTGGCCGCCTGCGATTGCGCCCGTTGGCGGAATTGCTGCGGGGATAGCCCGGTCGCACGCTTGAAGGCGCGCGAAAAACTGTTCGGATGGGCAAAGCCGCAGGCCTGCGCCACCGATTTGATCGGCGTCTGCGGCGCGGCCAGCATTCCCTTTGCCTCGCGCAGCAGGAAATTCTCGATGTAGTTCGAGATCGTCTCGCCCGTCAGCGCCAGGAACTGGCGGTGCAGGTGCCGCGTGCTGATGCCGCACAGCGCGGCAAGCTCGGCCACGCTGGGGCGTTCGCCGCCTGCTGTCAGCCGCTCGCGGATGCGGCGGTACTGCCAGGCCGCCAGCCGCCCGCCGCTGCGCCGTTCGGGCTGGTTCTCGAACAGGCGCGCCAGGTCGATCATGGTGAGGTCGAACATGGAGGCCAGCGCCTCTTCCGACAGGTCCACCGGGTTCACCAGTTCGCGCTGCGCCATCCGCATCACCGTGCGCAGCCCGTCATGGTGGATGTTGAGCAGCGATTGCAGGAATTCGAGCGAATACTCGTCGCGCTGCTCCAGCAGTTCCTGCGCCGCCTCTTCCGAAAAGACCCAGCGCAGCACGCGGATATGGCCACCGTCAGACCGGCCCTTGATGGCATAGCCGGGCAGGCGCACGAACATGGTGCCCATATAGCTGTAACGGCCGGGCGCGACTTGCGGATAGCAGGCCGAGGCATCGGCGGAGAGCGGCGGCAGCGACATTTCGAGCATCAGTTCGGGCTCGCTGCGCTCCCACTCGATCATTTCCGGCCATTGCCATTCGACCATTTCGAACCGGCCCTTGGGCAGGTGCATCTGGTGGAGGATCGTGGGGTTGAGGTCCATGGCGTCTATCCTTGGTCCATCCAGGTGAAATCGTGCTGGCTTGAAGGGATGATGTCGATCCGCGCGAAGTCGATGAAGGCCACGCAGCTTTCGGTCATGGTATCGACATTGGCGGCAAGCTTTGCTGCATCACCCACGGCGTCGAAGAAGGCGGCGGGATCGCTCATCGCTTCGGCGGGGAAACACTCCTCGACGAAGGCGTCGTAAGCCGGGGCATCGGCGGTGAGCGGCATCACCACCAGGTTCTGCACATATTCGAAATTGCTCTGCGTCTCGATCGCCACGCGGGTGTGGTGGCTGTGCCAGTGCGCGATCGCCGCCTCGCGGTGCATGTCCGGGCGGAAGCTGATGAAGCTCGCCTGCGACCATCCCCAGGTGCGTTCGCCCGGTTGCGGAACGTGCTGCGCGTTGGCGATGATCGTCGATTCGCACACCAGCCAGGCGGCGAACCGCGCACAATGCGCTGCAATCGCCGCGTCGGCGGGGCCACGGAACCGGGCATTGGCACTCGGCAGCCAGAACTGCACCACGGCGTCCTGCTGCGGGGCCTGCCATCGTTGCACCAGTCCCTGGGCGGGCGCCACCGCATCATCGCGGATGTTGATGCGAACATTGCTGGCCCCGGCCTGGCGCAAGGCTTGCGGCAGGTCTGCCAGCAGGCGCGCGTTGAACGAGGCGCGATCCTCGCCATCGTTGTGCCACAGCGCGCAGATGATCTTCTCCACCGCCGCGGCTCCTAGTCGAAATTGGCCTGCCCGCCGTCGAGCGGGATGGTGGCGCCGGTGAGATAGCCCAGATCGGGGCCGCACAGCGCGGCCACGGCCCGGCCCACGTCTTCCTCCAGCCGGCCGATCCGGCCCAGCGGAATGGTGCGGAAGAAGGCTTCGGCTTCCTCCGGGTTGTTCTCCACCCACCATTTGAGGCCCGGCGATTCTGCGTGCGGAGCCACGGTCAGCACGCGGATGTTCTCAGCCCCCCATTCGGATGCGGCGGCGCGCGTCAGCGAGCGGATCGCCTGCTTGACCGCGGCATAGGCACCATAGCCCGTCATGTCCCAGCGGATGGCGGCAGAGGAAGCGAGGTTGATGATCGTGCCACCGCCGCGCGAGGCCATGTGCGGGCGCGCCAGCTTCATCAGTCGCAGGGTCGCCAGCGGTCCCGAGACGAAGCCGGCGAGAAAGGCCTCGTCAGTCACGTCCTCCAGCTTGCCGAGCGGCACTTCCTGCGCATTGTTCACCAGGATATCGAGCCCGCCGAACCGGCTGACCGCCGCATCGACCAGCGCGGCAAGGTCTTCTGCATTCTTGACGTCGGCCGCCATGGCCACCGCATTTCCCCCGCGTTCGCGGATGAGTGCGGCGGTCTCCTCGACCTTTGCCAGCGTGCGTCCGGCGACGAGCACCGCAGCGCCCTGCGCCGATAGCGCGAGCGCGATTCCCAGCCCGACTCCCTGGCCGGCACCGGTCACGATTGCTGCCTTTCCGGCTAGCCTTTGCATCCTGTCTCCGTATTCGTAGATTATGTGCTATCAATTTACGCATGATACTGTCTATATGGCAAGTGGAACCGCAAAACGCGTCGCAGAAATGGGAAGAGGATAGCGATGAATCGGGATATGGAAGGGCGAGTCGCCCTCGTAACGGGGGCGAGTGAAGGGATTGGCCTGGCGACGGCAAAGCTGCTGGCGCGGCGCGGGGCATTCGTGGCCATCTGCGCGCGCAACCCGGAGCGACTCGAACAGGCCCGCGCCGAACTGGCGGAGATCGGACCTTCCGAAGCGCACCAGCTGGACGTTTCCGATTCGGACGGCTTCACCGCGCTGATCGAGGATATCGCCGCCCGCCATGGCCGGCTCGACATGCTGGTGAACAATGCCATGTCGAACAACTATGCCGCCATCGCGGACCTGACGATGAAACGCTGGCGCAAGGATTTCGAGGTCAACGTCGATGCCGCTTTCGTCGGCACCAAGGCGGCCATGGCGCAGATGACCAGGCAGGGCGGCGGCTCGATCGTCAACATCTCTTCCACCAACGGCCTGCTCGCGGCGGCTCGCATGTCGAGTTACTCGGCATCCAAGGCGGCGCTGATCCACTTCACCGCAGTAGCGGCGATGGAAGGCGCGACGCTGGGCATCCGCGTCAACTGCGTGGTGCCGGGCATGGTGCTGACGCGGGCGACCGAGGAATACATGACCTATTCCGGCGAAACCGCCGTGCGCACGGTGGAGAGCATCCCGATGGCGCGCGGCGGCCAGCCCGATGAACTGGCCGAACCGATCGTGTTCCTGCTCTCCGATGCGGCAAGCTACATCACCGGGATTGCCTTGCCCGTCGATGGTGGCAAGTCGGTGCAGCTCTACCTGCCCAGCTGAGGCAGGATCGACATGGAAGGGATGAAGGACACGATGACGCAGGGTTGGGACAAGGAAGTCGATGTGCTGGTGGTCGGCTCGGGTGCCGGCGGCCTGATGTCGGCGCTGGTGGCGGCGCACAACCATGCCGACGTGCTGATCGTCGAGAAGGATCGTCAATGGGGCGGCACCTCGGCCACCTCGGGCGGCGGGATCTGGATCCCCGGCAGCCATATCGCAGAAGCCAGCGGCTTTACCGATAACCTCGACGACGCCTTCACCTACCTGCGCGGCCTGTCGGCGGACAACGTGCCGGACGAGAACATCCGCGCCTATGTCGACAATGCCGCCCCCATGCTGCGCTGGATCAGCGAGCATACGCCGGTGCGCTATGTCGCCTTGCCCTATCCCGATTACCATGCCGAAAACCCTGGCGGATCGGCGGGTGGCTTCCGCACGCACCTGCCGCTGGAACTGGACGGACGGCTGCTGGGCGACGACATTCGCACCCAGCGTTTCCCTTCGCCTGCGGCCAGCCTGTTCGGCTATCTCCAGTGGACCTTCGCGGAGACTTACGAACTGCTCTATCGCGGCAAGGGCTGGCTGCTGCACCTGGTGCAGAACATGGCCAAGTACTGGTTCGACTGGCCGTTCCGCTTCACCAGCCGCAAGGACCGGCGCCTGACGCTGGGCAATTCGCTGACCGGATCGCTGCGCATCGCGCTCAACCAGGCGGGCGTACCCTTGTGGCTCGAAACGCCCTTGCAGGAACTGGTGCGCGAAGGCGACCGGGTGACGGGCGTGGTGGTCACGCGCAACGGCAAGCCCATGCGGATCGGCGCGCGCAAGGGCGTGGTGCTAGCCGCGGGCGGGTTCGACAAGAACCAGGCCATGCGCGATGCCAACATGGACCTCTACACCGTGGCCCGGTTCTCGGGCGGGGTGACCAGCAATACCGGCGATTCGATCCGCGCGGGCGAGGCCATCGGCGCGCAGACGATGAACCTGCAATCGGCCTGGGCGGCACCAGTATTCTACGTTCCGGGCGAGGATCGCGGGCGGCTGTGCACCATCGAGCGCGCGCTGCCGGGCTGCATCATGGTGAACCAGAGCGGCGAGCGTTACCTCAACGAAGCAGCATCCTACCACATCACCGGGCAGGAAATGGCGCGCCGTCACCGCGATCACGGCGATGCCTCGCCCAGCTGGATGGTGTTCGACTATCGCTATCGCCACCTGTTCCCGATGGGTCCGCTGCTGCCTCTGGTGCCCGACTGGGCGCAAAGCGGGCAGGTCAAGACGATCCTCAAGAAGGCGCGCACGATCAGGGAACTGGCCGGGCAGATGGGGGTCGATCCCGCCACCCTCTCAGCCACCGTTTCGCGCTTCAACGAACACGCCGAGAATGGCGAGGATCCCGATTTCCATCGCGGCGAGGCGGCCTACGACAAGATGTACGGCGATCCGCGCCACGGCCCCAACCCGTGCCTGCGCCCGCTGACCGATGCACCGTTCTACGCCATGCCGATCTATCCGGGCGACATCGGCACCAACGGCGGGCTGAAGACCAACGCCAAGGCGCAGGTGATCGATGAAGCGGGCAAGGCCATCGGCGGGCTCTACGCGGTCGGCAACAATGCCGCGTCGGCCATGGGCGAAAGCTATCCCGGCGCGGGCGTCACGCTCGGCCCGGCGCTCACCTTCGCCTATGTCGCCGCGCGCGAGCTGACCGGAGCGAACGAATAGGCCCGCTCAGTCGTCCTGCCAGGGGTAGAACGGCGGCATTGCCGATGCCGTGCCGCTGAACTGCGCCGGCCGCTTTTCGAGAAAGGCGGCCACGCCTTCCTTCCCGTCGGCAATGCTGGTGTAGAACATGGCCAGCGATTCCACGTCGTGCGCCATGCGCGGGTGCGGCTGGGCGCTGTTCGCCAGCACCATCTGCCGGATCAGCGCCACCGATACGGGAGAGCGATCGGCCACCAGCTTGCGGGCAAAGGCGCAGGCGGTGTCGAGCAGGTCTTCGGGCGGCACCACTGCGCGCACCAGGCCCTTGTCCAGCGCTTCCGCAGCGTCAAAGATGTCGGCGCTATAGAACCATTCGAGCGCCTGCTGCATTCCCACGATGCGCGGCAGGAACCAGGTGGAACAGGCTTCGGGCGTGATACCCAGCCGCCCGAACACGAAGCCCATGCGCATGCGTTCGGAGGCGAAGCGGAAATCCATCGGCAGGGTCATGGTCGCGCCGATGCCCACCGCCGCACCGTTGATCGCGCCGACGATGGGCTTGGTGCAGGCGTACATGGCCAGCGCCACGCGCCCGCCGGTGTCACGCACGCCGCGCTCGATCGCCTCGCGCACTGGCCGTTCCCGCATGTCGGCCATGGTCGGCTGCTGGCTTTCGTCCAGCCCGAAGACGTTGCCGCCCACCGACAGGTCCATCCCGGCACAGAACGCCTTGCCTGCGCCCGTCACCACCACCACCCGCACAGCATCGTCGCTGCTGGCGCGGGTGTAGGCGTGCACCAGTTCGTCGGCCATGGTGATGGTGAAGGCGTTCATCGCCTCGGGCCGGTCGAGCGTCAGCAACAGCAGCCCGTCGTCGACTTCGTAGCGCAGGGTTTCGTAGTCGCACATCGGGCCTGCCGCTAGTCGACGCCCAGCAGCTGGCGGGTTTCCGGGGTGAGGGCGGGGGTGGCCTGTTCCTGCAAGAACGCGACCCGCCCGGCGATCAGGTCCGCCGTCATCTGCGGCTGGGTGGACACCCAGAAATCGCCGCGCGCCAGCCCTGCGAAGATCACCCGCGCGGCCTCTGGCAGTTCCATGCCGTAGGCGTACATCATCTGGTGCATGATCTTGCGCTGCTGACTGCCGAAGTCGCTTTCGCCGCCGCCGTGTTCCGGATTGAAGATGCCGGTCTTCACCGAGCCCGGAATGATCGAGGAAACGTGGATCGGCAGGCCCTTCACCTGCATTTCGAGGAACAGGCATTCGCTGAACGATTGCGCCGCGTGCTTGGTGAGCATGTAGGCGGTCTGCGTGGGCATGATGCCGAATGAACCGATCGAGGCGAGGTTGCCGATCCAGCATTCCTGGCCGCTTTCGATCATCTTCGGCACGAAGGCGCGCACGCCGTGAATCATGCCGTGCAGGTTGATGTTGAGCGTGGCTTCCCAGCGTTCGGCGGGGATTTCCCAGACGAAGCCCAGCGTCTCGATCCCGGCGTTGTTGACCAGCAGGCGCACCGCGCCGTGGCGGGCGAAGACTTCTTCGGCCAGCCGGTCGAGTTCGGCGGGCTGCGAGACGTCGACCACCATGGCTTCCGCCTTGCCGCCCGCATCACGGATTTCGCCAGCGACCTTCTCCGCAGAGTCGGCGTTGATGTCGGTCACCACCACCGTCATGCCGATCTCGCCCGCGCGGCGGGCCAGCCCGGCGCCAATCCCCGATCCGGCGCCGGTGATTACGGCAACGCCGCCAGCGAACTTGGTTTCTTCGTCAGTCATGGTGCTTCCTGTCCTTGGGGTTCTGCAATGTAACGGGCGCGATAGTCGGCAAAGGCGGCGCGAATCGCGTCTTCTTCCAGGCCGAAGCGTTCAAGCGAGTAGTCGTGCATGGGGCGCTGTTCGCGGCGGTTGCCGGCGAGGAATTCGGAGAGGGCGGCTTCCATCTCCGGCCCTTGCGCGATGCCCATGCGGGCCAGCACGCGTTCGGCCTGTACCAGCGGCTCGCGCCCCACGGCGCGGTAGTCGATGTCGATGAAGCGATCTTCCCCGATCGCCGCGCGGGCGGCGAGGAAGCGGTCCATCCATTCCTTCAGGCGGCGGAACCAGAAAGCACCCACCTCGCGTTCGTCTATGGTGGAACTGAGTTTGTAGAGCGCGGCTTCCATGCTGACGTAGCTCGGCACCACGTCGAGCGGATCGCGGTGAGTCATCACCAGCACCGCATCGGGAAAGGCGCGCGCAGCCACTTCGGTATAAGGCAGGTTCGACGGGCTCTTGAGGATCCACTTCGCCCCGCGCCGTTCGGGGGCCTGCCATTGCAGGTACTTGAGGATCGTCTTCAGATCCTCGTGCCCGCGCGACTGGTCGTAGCTGTCGAGCCAGTGCGAGAACGAGGGCACGAAGCTCATCCCCTCGATCATGGTGG
>JAGREI010000311.1 GCA_020446625.1 Erythrobacter sp. | reverse complement strand
CCATGTCGTGGTTGCCGAGGAAGGTGGGCAGCGTGCGCGCGGTCTCCTCCCCCCCTTCGTAGAGCACATCGCCGTCGAACATGTGCGCCAGTACCACGGTGCCCTGGTCGCGCCCCAGCAGATCGCGCATGGCCGCCTGGAAGGCGAAATCGAGCACGGCGGGCAAGTGGTCGCGGCGAGTATATTCGGCGATGTAACCAGCCTGGGGATCTTCGCGGAACACTTCGCCGAACATGTGGAAATTGGGGATGCCGGCGCTATGCGCGCACTGCTGCACGGCGGGCACAAAGGCCTGCCAGAAACCGGGATCGACATGCCGGGCGGTATCGATGCGGAAACCATCGACGCGGGTGCGGGTGATCCAGTCGCAGAAGATGTCGATCATTCCGGCGCGCACGCGCGGGTGTTCGGTGAACAGGTCGTCGAGCCCGGAGAAATCGCCGAAGCGGCTGTCCTCGCCGGTGAAGCTGCTGTTGCCGCGGTTGTGGTAGTAGATCGGATCGTTGAGCCAGGCGGGGACTTTCACATCCTCTTCCCCGGCGGGCACATAGGGTTGATAGGCGTAGCCGGGATCGGTCAGCCGGGCAAAATTGTCCTCGCTCGAATCCTCGTGGCCCATGAAGCCGGGGTTGATCGCCGCGCCATCGGGGCCGCCGCGGGTGGAATAGGGATAGTCGCCCAGGCTGCGGTATTCGTAGTTGGTCGCGTCGCCATCGGCATAGCGGATCACGTCGGCGGTGTGGTTGGTGATGATGTCCATGTAGACCTTCATCCCGCGCGCGTGGGCAGCAGCGACAAAGGCGGCGAATTCCTCGCGCGTGCCAAAATGGCTGTCGGGCCGGGTGAAGTCGGTGACCCAGTAACCGTGGTAGCCCGCGCTCTCGTCTCCCGGCGGGCCTTGCACCGGCTTGTTCTGGAAGATCGGCGAGAACCAGATCGCGGTGATCCCCATGTCCTCCAGGTAGTCGAGCTGGCTGGTCAGGCCCGCCAGGTCGCCGCCGTGGAAGAACCCGCGCGCCGTTGGGTCGAAGCCGGTTTCCAGCCGCCCGCCGGTGAGCCCGCCCAGATCGTTCGACGGATCGCCGTTGGCGAACCGATCGGGCATGACGAAGTAGATCACTTCCTCGGACGGCAAGCGATCGAGGTAGGCGGGCGCTTCGGCTGCGGCGGGCGCCACCTGCGCGGTGGCACAGCCGGGCAAGGCGGCAGAGGCGAGCGCAAGGGCAAGGAAGGCACGGATCGTCACGCGGTCTCCATCGTGCGGGCCGGGCCGCTGACATAGGCTTGCAGGAAATCGAGGTGCCGCGCCATTGGCTTCACCGCTTCGACCAGGGCCACTTCTGTTTCGTCGAGCAGCTGGCGCAGGTCCGCTTCGGGCAGGGCATCGGCCATGGGGTTGTAGCCTGCGGCTTCCACGCCTTGCCCCGCCAGCACCTGGAACCAGCCGACCTCGGTGAACAGTTCCTCGTGCTCGCGGTGGATGAACCCGCTTTCGCGCCACAGGTCCAGCTTGGCGGTGAGCGTGGCGGGCAGGTCCATGCTGCGGACATGGTCCCAGAACGGCTCGCCGTGCCGCTGGTTGGCGGTGTAGTGCAGCACCAGGAAATCGCGCACGCGCTCCCACTCGAAAGTGCTCTGCGCATTGTACCAGTCGACCGTGGCGGGCATGGCGCGCCCCGCTTGCGGCAGTACCGAGAGGAAGCGGCTGATCGCGCTCTGGATCATGTGGATGGAGGTGGATTCGAGCGGCTCCATGAACCCCGCCGCCAGGCCCACCGCCAGGCAATTGCCCTTCCAGTGAACCTTGCGCTTGCCGGTGGTGAAGGGGATCGGGCGCGGATCGGCCAGGGGTGCGCCGTCGAGATTGGCGAGTAGGGTGGCCGCCGCCTCGTCATCCGACAGCATGGCAGAGGAATAGACCAGCCCGTTGCCGATGCGGTGCTGCAAGGGGATGCGCCACTGCCAGCCCACCTTGCGCGCGATCGACCGGGTGTAGGGCGTGAAGTCGCCACCGCCCGCGCAAGGCACGGCCATGGCCCGGTCGCAAGGCAGGTAATGCGTCCAGTCGTCATAGCCCGCACCCAGCGCGCCTTCGATCAGCAGGGCGCGAAAGCCGGTGCAGTCGATGAAGAAGTCGCCTTCGATCCGCTGCCCACCGTCCAGCTCCAGCGCGGCGATCCGGCCGCTCTCGCCGTCGAGCGCGACATGGGCAATCTTGCCTTCGGTGCGCGTCACCCCGCGCGCTTCGGCATAGCGGCGCAGGTAAGCGGCGAAGAGCCCGGCATCGAAGTGATAGGCATAGGGCATCTCGCGCCCGACAGCCGGCTTGCCGCGGTGCATCCGCATGGTGCGTGCGGCCAGTTCGTTGAGCGAATAGCGTTGCAGCGGCTTGGCAAAGCCCAGCTGCTTCGCGCGCAGCCAGTAGTGCTGGAACGGCAGCAGGCCCAGGCCCCGGCCCACGTCGCCAAAGGCGTGCATGTAGCTTTCGCCCTCGCGCAGCCAGCCGTCGAAGGCGATGCCCAGCTTGAAGCTGCCCTTCGTCTCGCGCAGGAATTCCGCCTCGTCGAGGCCCAGCGCGCCGTTGAAGAGGTGGATCTGCGGGATCGTTGCCTCGCCCACGCCCACGCTGCCGATGGCATCGCTTTCGACCAGGGTGATTTGCGATCCCGGCGAGGCGAAGCGAGCCAGGGCGGCTGCGCTCATCCAACCGGCGGTGCCGCCACCGGCGATCACGAAACGGGTTGGAGAGGTTGCCATGGCAGTTCAGCCCTTGTGTCGATGGTTCCCTGATATCCCGCCAATGCGGGAAGCGACACAATGAACCGGCGGGGAGCGGTGGAGGAGCTTCTCCCCGCCGGTTATCGTCTGATCAGAAGCGGTAGGACGCCCCGATCAGGTAAGTGCGACCATAGGATTCGTAGTCGATGATCTGCGCGCTATCGCCGTTCTGGAACGAGACGAACGGCTCGTCGGTCAGGTTCAGCGCCTGCAAGGTGAGCGACAGGCCATCGAGCGGACCTTGCTCGAAGCGATAGCCGATCTGCGCGTCGAAGATCGATTCCGCATAGGTCTGGCGGAACGAACGGCTGGCCGAGATGCCGATGAATTCGGCCAGGAACGAGGTGCGGTAGCGATGGCTGATACGCGCCTCGAAGCCCGAATTCTCGTAGAAGGCGGTGGTGTTGACCACCCACTTCGACAGGCCCGGCACGTCGACGCTGAACGAGTTGCCCTGCGTCGGCACGATCGTCAGCTGGCTGTCGGTGTACGAGACGCTGGTCTGGAAGCCGAAGCCGTCAAGGGCATCGGAGAACATGCCGAACGGCAGCGCCAGGCTCGCCTCGACACCGAAGATGTGGCCGTTAGCGCCGTTATCCGGCCCGGTCACGAAGCCCAGGTTCTGCTGGCCGCTCTGGTTGTAGGCATCCAGCGCCGCGCCGGTGAGCGACGGCACGAGGTACGAGAAGTCGCGGATCACCGAAGCGTTGGGGTTCACGAAATCGTCGAGCCACTTGTAGTAGGTCGCGACCGCGATGTAGCCCTGGCTGCCGGCGAAATAATGTTCCACCGACAGGTCCACGCTGTCCGCCACGTAGGGCCGCAGCTGCGGATTGCCGCCACCGCCGCTGAAGATCGAGTTCAGCGCGCCCTGCGGCTGGTTGGCAATCGAGGCGTTGTACGAGGCATTGAGCTGGTCCATGCGCGGGCGGGCCAGGGTGCGGGCAGCGCCCAGGCGCAACATGGTGTTGTCCGCCACTTCGAAGCTCAGCGTGGCACTGGGCAGCACGTCGAGGTAGCTGTCCCCGTCGGACACCGGCGTCAGCGTGGCGCCGATGCCGCCCGGCGAGTTGAACCCGTTCGAGGACTGGTCGGTCTGCACGAACTGCACGCCGAAATTGCCGGTCAGCGGAACATCGCCCAGCATGGCATCGAGGTCGACACGGACATAGCCGGTGGTCACCTGCTCGTTGACGGTCCAGTCGCCGGGGAAGGGCAGGCTGGAGCTCTGCACGTCGGTGAGCACGTAGGTGCCATCGTTCAGCAGCACGAAGGGATCGTAGGCAACCTGCGGGCCGAAGCCGAGGAACGACAGCGCAGCGGTGGGATCGAGCAGCGCCGACGTGGGGATCGGCATCCGGGTGACCGCACCCGAACCGGCATAGACCGACGGGCCACCGGCAAGGCTGATGAAGTTCTGCGTGATGTCGCGCGACTTGGTGCGATCGTCGTAGGCCACGCCGAACACCACCTGGTCGATCCAGGAAATGCGATCGGCCGGCAGGGCGACTTCGCCGCGCAGGGTCCACAGCTCGTCGTTGGTCGACGTGTCGTTGATGAAGCCGGCCTGGACGATGCCACCGGCACCCCAGCCGCGCGGATCGGTCAGCTGGATCAGGTTGGTGTTCGAATAGTCGATCTGGTTGGTGAACTGGAACGGGAAGCCGTGCGCGCTGCGGTTGGCCACCACCACGTCGGACGGGGCAGCCGCGTTGGCGGCATAGCTGAGGCCCGAATAGCTCTCGATCTGCTGCAAGCGGCGATCCGAGCTGGAATAGGCAACGTCGAGCGTCAGGATCACGTCTTCGCTGTCGTACTGGGTGTTCCAGCCGATGGCGAAGGTCTGGGTGTCCTTGCGGTCATAGTCGTTGCGCACCACCGGCTGCACGCCCGCAAAGGTCACGCTGTCGGGGAAGCTGCCGCCGCTGGTGCTGGTGATGGTGGTGCCAGCGCCCCAGCCGGGGTTGAGCGGGAATTCGATGCCGCGCTGCGGGATGCGCTCGCGGTAGTCGGCATAGAACACGTCGACCGAGGTGTTCCAGTTCGGCGCGGGCTCGATTTCCAGCGTGCCGAACAGGCCCAGGCGATCGAGGTCGACCGAACGGGCGAAGGGCTTCATGCCGCCCAGCACCATGGCACCCGAATCGTCGGGATAGCCCCAGGCGTTGAAGCGTTCCACCTGGCTCGGGCTGGACTGGTAGGCCACGCCCAGCGCCAGGCCCACGGTATCGTTGGCGAACTGGTCGACATAGGTGCCGGTGGCGCGATAGCCCCAGCCCGGCACATCGGGGTTGAGCGAACCGTCCTCGTTGAATTCGAGGCGGCTGGAAAGCGAGATCACCCGGTCCGACTGGGCCAGCGGGCGAATGGTGCGCAGGTCCACGGTGCCGGCCAGGCCCTGGCCGATCAGGCCCGCGAAGGGGGTCTTGTAGACCACGCCGTTGTTGATCAGTTCGGACGGATACTGGTCGTATTCCACCGCGCGGTTGTCGCCCGAGGACACGATCTGGCGACCGTTGAGCAGCGAGGTCGAATAGTCAGGGCCAAGGCCGCGGATCGACAGGCTCTGTGCGCGGCCATCGACGCGCTGCACGGCGAGGCCGGGCAGGCGGCCGAGCGTTTCCGCGATCGAGACGTCGGGCAGCTTGCCGATATCTTCCGCCGAGAAGGCTTCGACGATGGCACTGTTTTCGCGCTTCTGGCCGATGGCCGATTCGAGCGCCTGGCGATAGCCGCTGACGATGATGTCGCCCGCGGGCGCCGCTTCGGCGTCTTCCTGTGCGGTTTCGTCGTCGCCGCTGTCCTGCGCCAGGGCCGTGCCCGAGAAGGCGAAGGTGGCAAAGGCAAAGGCAGTGATGCTGGCGCTGGTACGGAGCGTATTGCGAATTCTCATGTCGTCCCCCGAAGTCATCGTCGGCCGGACCACAAAGGCCCAATCCGGCATTCCTCGTTTCTCAAGTTCGCGGGTCATCTGCCGAAACTGGCGCGCCTCGCTTGGCCGCCTCTTACGGCTCTTCGCATCCGTGAAGGAATACAGCATACGTATACGCGACCTGGGAGGTTACGCGCTCGAGGCCATATTCAAACTGTAAATCAACAAGTTATGCGCGAAGGAACAGGTTGAGCGTCAGCCTGCCCTGCATGGGGTCCGCCACGGGAACGAAGTCCTCGGGCAGCGCGGCACAGTGCAGACTGTTGCCGTGGTAGGCCACCATCCGGTTAAGCTGGCCATCTACTTTCAGCACCCGTTCGAACAGCGGCGAATCGTCCCCGATGTAGCGCGCTGGCGGCAAACCCGACGCGCGCGTGGCAGCATCGAGTTCCGCCCGGTATTGCTCGAAGCGCGTGGCATCGACGCTTTCGAAGCCGGTGCCGTGCTGGCGGTAGAAGGCTGTGCCGCCCTGCGGATCGTGCGACAGGTAAAGCAGCACCGCGATCCGTTCGCGCTCCACCCCGTCGAAGTGCGGCAGTCGCTGGATGGGGTCGAGATCGGCAGGCGCCCTGGTGACCAGGCTGAGGTAGCAT
This sequence comes from Erythrobacter sp., assembly GCA_020446625.1. Taxonomy (GTDB): domain Bacteria; phylum Pseudomonadota; class Alphaproteobacteria; order Sphingomonadales; family Sphingomonadaceae; genus Alteraurantiacibacter. The sequence continues at coordinate 3,495 of JAGREI010000311.1, read as the reverse complement.
TCGAAATATGCCGGTTCCCGCTCCAGCGCGAACGCCTGCTGCAACGCCGGGAGCAGCGGTTGCACCAGCGGCATGGCAATCTGTTCTGACACCACGGCGCGCAGGCCAGGGTAGAACGGCCCGATCGGCTGGAAGCTGTGCCGCGCGGCGATCGTGCGCACCAGTTGCACATCGGCCAGCGCTTGGTCCACGCAGACCAGCGGCTGCGCTTCGTTGCCGAAGTGACTGACTGCGATGGCAGCGCCGGGTGACAGGGCGAGTGGCGAAGTCATGGTCCTTGGCAAAATGGCAACACCGGATGGCGATCGCATGGGCGACTTAACGCCGGTTTGCAAATATCCCGGCGGCACCATAGGCTGCCAGGCGAGAGCACGCGGTCCCAGCCGGGTGTCACGGAGAGGTTGCATGGGACGTGCGCCGACGGGCCGCCCGACCAGTTTCGATATCGCCTATCTCGCCGGCGTGTCGCAGCCGACGGTGAGCCGCGCCTTGCGCGACGACAAGTCGGTGAGCGAGGCCACGCGCGAACGGATCAAGCAGATCGCGCGCGACCTCAACTACACTGTCGACAAGAACGCCAGCTCGCTGCGGTCGCAACGTTCCAACACCATCGCCTTGCTGTTTTTCGAAGATCCCACGCCCGACGAAAGCATGATCAATCCCTTCTTCCTCGCCATGCTGGGTTCGATCACGCGCGCCTGCGCCAATCGCGGATTGGACCTGCTGATCTCGTTCCAGCGGATGGAGGACGACTGGCACGTGCAGTACCAGGACAGCCACCGCGCCGACGGGCTGATCCTGCTGGGCTACGGCGATTTCACGCTCTACCGCGAACGGCTGGAGCAACTGGAGCGGCAAGGCACCAAGTTTGCCCGCTGGGGATCGGTGTCGAAGGACATGGGCGGCACCACCGTGGGTTCGGACAATACCGGCGCCGGGCGGCTGGCGGGCGCACACCTGCTGGCCAAGGGACACCAGCGGATTGCCTTCCTCGGCCATGCCGACGAACACTATCCCGAATTCGAAAGCCGCTATGCCGGGCTCTGCGCCGCAATGCGCGAAGCGGGGCTTGCGCCCGATCCGGCCTTGCAGTTCGACGCCATCACCACCGAGGAAGCAGGCTATGCCGCCGCGCGCGCACTGATCGCCACGGGGGCGCACTTTGACGCGGTGTTCGCCGCCAGCGACCTGATCGCCATCGGCGCCATGCGCGCGCTGGCCGAAGCCGGGCGCAAGGTGCCGCAGGATGTCGCCATCATCGGCTTCGACGATATTCCCGCCGCCAGCCTCGCCAGTCCGCCGCTGACCACGGTGATGCAGGACATCAAGGGCGCGGGCGAACGGCTGGTGGAAACGCTGCTGGCGCAGGTGGAGGGCCGTCAGCGCCCCGACAGCCGCCTGCCCGCATCGCTGATCGCGCGGGCCAGCACCGGCGACTGACCGGGCAAGCTCCACATTCGTATACGTGTTGTAGGCCCGGCCTATCCGTGCCAGCCCTGCGGGATTGCAGCAGGCGGCACAGACCGTCCGCGCATGGGAGAAGGGACGGTTACCGAGATGGAGAAACCTCGCCAGAGTTTCTGGGGCATGTGGAACATCAGCTTCGGCTTCTTCGGTATCCAGATCGGGTTCGCCTTGCAGAATTCGAACATGAGCCGGGTGTTCCAGACGCTGGGCGCGAGCATGGACGACCTGCCCGCGCTGTGGGTCGCCGCGCCGCTGACGGGGCTGCTGGTGCAGCCGGTCATCGGCCACCTGTCGGACCGGACGTGGAACCGGCTGGGCCGCCGTCGCCCCTATTTCCTCACCGGCGCGCTGTTTGCCGCCATGGCGCTGTTCCTGATGCCGCTGGCCCCGGCCTTCGGCGCACCGCTGGTGTTTGCCGCCGCCATGCTGTGGGTGCTCGATGCCAGCCTCAACGTCTCGATGGAGCCGTTCCGAGCCTTCGTGGGCGACATGCTGCGCACCGACCAGCACAGCGCCGGCTATGCCGTGCAGACTGCCTTCATCGGCGCTGGCGCGGTGGTGGGATCGATCTTCCCCTTCCTGCTCGAACACCTGGGCGTGGCCAATGTCGATCCGGCAGGCGGCATTCCCGATACCGTGCGCTGGAGCTTCTGGGCAGGCGGCGCGGCGCTGTTGTTCGCGGTGCTGTGGACCGTGCTGACCACCAGGGAATACAGCCCCGCCGAACAGGCCGCCTTCGGCCATGGTGACGTCGCAGCAGACGAAGGCCAGGTGCTGCGCGCGCTGGCGGCGAAAAGCTATGGCTCAGCCGCCTTGTGGATCGCGGCGGGAGGGCTGGTGGCGCTGGGCGTGCTGGCACTGGAGCTGGAAAAGGAAGTGCTGCTGCTGGCCGGCTTGCTGGCGCTCTACGGCGTGTTGAGCATGGTGGCGATCGGCATGGCCAAGCAAGGCAAGGCCGCCAACATGCTCTCCAGCATCGTCGGCGATTTCTCCGGGATGCCCGAGGTGATGAAGCGGCTGGCCGTGGTGCAGTTCTTCAGCTGGTCCGCGCTGTTCATCATGTGGATCAACACCACCCCGGTGGTGACGCAATACGTGTTCGGCAGCAGCGACACCACCAGCGCCGCCTATAACGAAGGTGCCAACTGGGTGAACGTGCTCTTCACCGTCTACAACGGTGTCGCCGCCGTCGCCGCGCTGGCCTTGCTGCCCTGGCTCAGCCGTACTTTCGGGCAGGTCAGGACGCACTCGATCTGCCTGATCACAGGTGCCGCAGGTTTCCTGATGTTTTTCTTCGTGCGCGATGCCGAGGTGCTGCTGCTGGCCGAGGTCGGCATCGGCATTGCTTGGGCCAGCATTCTCGCCATGCCCTATGCCATCCTTGCCAGTAACCTGCCGCAGGCCAAGCTGGGCATCTACATGGGGCTGTTCAACGTGTTCGTCGTCGTGCCGCAGCTGCTGGTCGCCACCGTGATGGGGCAGGTGATGCTGTGGCTGTTTCCGGGCGAGCCGGTGTGGACCATGCTGTTCGCCGCCGCCACCTGGCTGGTTGCCGCTGCCGCCATGCTGCGGGTGCAGGCCGCCATGCCTTCCGCCAGTGACGAGGTTTCCCATGCTTAAGACCGCTTTCGGCCTCGCTCTGGCCCTGCTTGCCGCCCCTCTGGCGGCGCAGCAGGCCGATCCCTGGCAACCGCGCCCCTTCGTCGAGATTACCCATCCCGACTGGAGCCGCCAGGCCGTGCTCTACCAGATCAACACCCGCAACTTCACGCCTGAAGGCACATTCCGCGCCGCCGAGCGCGAGCTGCCGCGACTGCGCGATCTGGGCGTGGACGTGCTCTGGCTGATGCCGATCCACCCGATCGGCGCGGTGAACCGCAAGGGCACGCTTGGCAGCCCCTATTCGGTGCAGGACTATTACGCGGTAAACCCCGAATTCGGCACCGCGGACGACCTGCGCCACTTCATCGATGCCGCCCACGCGCAAGGCTTCCACGTCATTCTCGACCTCGTCGCCAACCACACCGC
>JAGREI010000310.1 GCA_020446625.1 Erythrobacter sp. | reverse complement strand
GCCTCGCCCAGCGCATCGTCGATGGTGGTGGCGAACCGCTTGTAACGACCCACGCCGTCCACCCGCAGTAGCTGGCAATGCCCGCCGCTCACCAGCAACAGGGCATAGGGGAATTGCAGGCTGGCATCGGCCAGCCGGGGCGACAGGGCATGGCCTTCGAGGTGGTTCACCGCCAGCAGCGGCTTGTCGCTGGCCATGGCCAGCGCCTTGGCGCTGACCAGCCCCACCATCACCCCGCCGATCAGGCCGGGACCGGCGGTGGCGGCCACGGCATTGCAATCGGCCAGCGAAACGCCGCCTTCGGCCAGCACCTGCCCGATCAGCGGCGCGAGTCGTTCGGCATGGGCGCGCGCGGCGATTTCCGGCACCACGCCGCCGTAGGGCGCGTGTTCAGCCTCCTGCCCGGCGATCGCCTGCGCCACGATCACGCGGTCGCCGGTGACCAGCGCGGCGGCAGTTTCGTCGCAGCTGCTTTCGATGCCCAGAACCAGTGTCATCCTGCTTCCCCTTAGACTTTCGCGCCGCTAGGGCAAGCGAACCCATGACACAGCAGACCATCCTGAAACTCGGAACGCGGCGTTCGCCGCTGGCGCTGGCCCAGGCCGAGGAAACGCGCGCGCGGCTGTGCGCCCTGCACGGCTGGGACAGCAATCGCATTGAACTGGTGCCGGTGCTGGCCAGCGGCGACAAGGTGACCGACCGCCCCCTGGCCGATGTCGGCGGCAAGGCGCTGTGGACCAAGGAACTGGACGAATGGCTTGCCCAGGGCAGCATTCACGCCGCCGTCCATTCGTTGAAAGACGTTGAGACAATCCGCCCACAAAGCCTTGTGATTGCAGCAGTCCTGCCCCGCGCGGACAAGCGCGACCGGCTGGTCTTTCGCCAGGCTCAGGATGAGCGGGGATTGGACGCCCTGCCGCATGGCGCCACGGTGGGTACCAGCGCCCCGCGCCGCGCCGCGCAATTGCTCAACCTGCGCCCCGATTGCCGGGTGGTGACCTTCCGCGGCAATGTCGCCACGCGGCTGGGCAAGCTGACGGCGGGAGAGGCCGATGCCACCTTCCTTGCCGCTGCCGGCCTGTCGCGACTTGGACAGGATACCGTGGGCGTGGCGCTGGAAACCGATGACTGGCTGCCCGCACCCGCGCAAGGCGCGATCGCGGTGGAATGCCGTGCCGACGATGCGCAGACGCGCGAACTGCTCGCCGTGCTCGATCATGCTCCCAGCCGTGCCGAAGTCATGGCCGAACGCGCCTTGCTGGCCGCGCTGGGCGGCGGGTGCAATTCGCCCATCGGGGTGGTGTGCAACCATGTCGACGGCGCCTTGGCGATGCGCGCCGCGCTGTTCAGCCCCGCCGGGCAGGAACGGGTGGAAGGCGCGGCGCTGTTCGCGGCGGATCACGCTTCCGGGCCGCAAAAGCTGGCCGAAGACCTGCTGGGCCGCGCCACATCTGGCATCACCGCGCTGTTCACCGGACCAACTGGGGGGTGATCTTCGTCATCCGCCCGGAACCCGGCCTGCACGCCACGCTGGCGGCGGCGCGGGACATGGGGCTGGCGGTCGTGGGAATGCCGCTGTTCGAAGTGATCCCGCTGGCCTGGCAAATGCCGCAGGATGACCAGTTCGATGCCATTCTTGCTGGCAGTTCCAACGTGTTCCGGCATGGTGGTGAGAAATTGTCTCAACTTGCCCACTTGCCCGTCCGCGCGGTGGGTGGGGCCACGGCGGCAGCCGCGCGCGAGGCAGGCTTCGCGGTGGAGGCGGCGGGCGAGGGCGGCTTGCAGGCCCTGCTCGACAGCGACATTGCCCCGCGCAATTACCTGCGACTGGCAGGCGCCGAACACGTCATGCTCCAGCTGCCGCCCGGCTCCACCATGACCACGCGGCATGTCTACGAGGTACGCGCCCTGCCCATCACCGGCAGCGCCGAGGTGTCGTTGCGCGCGGGCGATCCGCTGGTGCTGCTCCATTCCGCCGCCGCCGCGCGCCATTTCGCCAGCGAGGTGGACCGGCTGGGCATGGATCGCGCCGCCCTGCGCCTCGCCTGCATCGGCTCGCGCGTGGCGCAGGCGGCGGGGCCGGGCTGGGCCGAGGTGAGCCATGCTCCACAGCCCAGCGACGCAAGCCTCTTGGCCTTGGCGCGCGACATGTGCCATGAATAGGTGCGATCGATAGGACGGGCCGCGCAGCCCGCCACGGGTCGCAAAGGAAGCGGATGGATCAGAGCTACGATTTCCGGGAACAGGCCGCGCGGCGGCGCACGCTGCCGCTGCGGCCCGCGCTGATCGGCCTCGCGCTTGCCTTCGTGCTGGGGGTGGCGGGAACGCTTTACTTCGCCGGAGACGGCAAGCTTGACCTGTCCGGCCTGTTCAGCGTGCGCAGCGAGGAAGAGCCCGAAACCGGGGTGCAACCGCTCGCCGCCGCAGAAGTGGCCAATCCCGAACCCGAACCCAGCGCCTCTGCCAGCCAGGCTGCCGAACAGGCGATGCAGGTGGTGGAACGCGCCGAACAGGTGGTGACGCAGGCGGGCGGGCTGGATGCCCGCGTCGCGGCGATGGAACAACGGCTGACCCGGCTCGACCTGCAATCGCAGGCCGCCGCCGGCAATGCCGCGCGCGCCGAAGGGCTGCTGATCGCCTTTGCCGCCCGCCGCGCGATCGAACGCGGCGCGCCGCTGGGCTACCTGGCCGACCAGTTGCGGCTGCGCTTTGGCGAGGCGCGCCCCAATGCCGTGCAGACGGTGATCGACGCGTCACAGGATCCGGTCACGCTGGATCGGCTGGTGGCGCGGCTGGACGGGCTGGCGCCCGAACTCGACGATGCCCCGGCGGACGAGGGACTGTTCACCCGGCTGGGCCGCGAACTGTCCTCGCTGTTCGTGGTGCGGCGCGAAGGCACGCCCTCGCCGGTTGCCGCACGGCGGATCGAGCGGGCGCGGCTGTTCCTCGAAAGCGGGCGGATCGAACCGGCGGTGGCCGAGATCCGCGCGCTGCCCAATGCCGTGGTGGCAGAGGAATGGATCGAGGACGCCGAACGCTATGCCGCCGCGCAGCACGCGCTGGAAACGCTGGAAACCGCCGCCGTGCTCGATTCGCGTGAGCTGCGCGATGGCGGGGGAGACAGGGTGGAACAGCGCAGCCCGGCAGGGGATGCGGCGGATTAGCCCCTCAGCAGTTCCGGCAGCGCCCCGCTCATCCCGCGCGCTTCGTCCATGAA
>JAGREI010000002.1 GCA_020446625.1 Erythrobacter sp. | reverse complement strand
TGTTCAACCAGACCTGGCCCGAACCGCACATGGTGCAGCCGTTCCTTCCTGAAGTGGCCAAGGGCGACAAGCGCATCGTGCTGGTGGACGGCGAAGTGGCAGGCGCGATCAACCGCCGTCCGGGGGAGGGGGAGTTCCGCTCCAACCTGGCGCAGGGCGGATCGGCGGAAGCCACCACGCTGACAGCACGCGAGGAGGAAATCTGCGCCGCCATGGGGCCGGAGCTGAAGCGCCGGGGCCTCGTGTTCGTTGGCATCGACGTGATCGGCGGCGAATGGCTGACCGAGATCAACGTCACCAGCCCCACCGGGATTGTCGCCATCGACAAATTCAACGGCACCAATACGCCGGGCCTGATCTGGGACGCGCTGGAACGGCGCCACGCCGAAATGTAGCTAACGTAAAGTTGACTTGAGGTTATGGGGATAACCCCTAACTCTCCCTCGGATGCGCGTTGCGATAGGCTTCCAGCATCCGCGCCGCGTCCACCTTGGTGTAGATCTGCGTCGATCCCAGGCTGGCGTGGCCCAGTAGTTCCTGCAAACTCCTGAGATCCGCGCCCGCGCCCAGCAGGTGCGTGGCGAAAGAGTGGCGCAGCGCGTGCGGGGTGGCGGTTTCGGGCAGGCCCAGCGCCTTTCGCGCGCTCGCCATGGCCTTCTGCACCATGCCGGGGTTGAGCGGACCGCCCTTCTCGCCGCGAAACAGCGGGGTGCCGCGATCGAGCGGGTGCGGGCAGGCAGCGGCATAGGACGACACGGCCTGGCGCACCACCGGGATCAGCGGCACCACGCGCTGCTTGTTGCCCTTGCCGGTAACCACCAACGTCTCGTCCAGCGGCAGTGCATCGGCCTTCAGCGACAGCGCCTCGGCAATGCGCAGCCCGGCGCCGTAGAGCAGCAGCAGCACGGCGGCATCGCGTTTGCCGGTCCAGCCTTCCTGCGCCATGTCGGCCACCATCTGCACCAGCCCGGTCGCCTCGTCAGGCGTGATCGGGCGGGGCAGGCCCTTCTTCACGCGCGGTCCGCGCAGGCGCGGGCCGGTGCCGGACTCGGCGCCCACCTGTTCGCGGGCATGGGCCACGAAGCTTTTCAGGGCCGACAATTCGCGCGCGGCGGAGACATTGCCGATGCCGTCAAGCCGCCGTGACGCCAGATGCCCGCGCAGGTCGCGGGTGGAGACATCGGCCACCTGCTGCCAGTCCTCCAGCGCCAGCGCGTCCAGCAGCCGCTCCGCCGTGGCGACATAGGCGCGCACGGTATGCGGGCTGCGGCGGCGCGCCAGCGCGAGGTGGTCCTGCCACTGGGCAAGGAGGGTAGCGGCGCTCATGCCAGCAGCAATTCGTCCGCCACCATGCCCGCCAGCACGGCATCGAGCAGCGGCATCCCCTTGGGCGTCACCCCCACGCGCGGCCCGTCAAGCCAGACGAGCCCGAGATGTTCGAACTGCCGGACCATGTTACCGCGCAGCAGGGCATCGGGCGCGATGCCGGTGCGGGCGGACAGCGCGACAAGGTCCAGCCCCTCGGCCAGCCGCAGCCCCATCAGCAGCGCCTCGCTCGCCTGTTCGGGCAAGGGGAGCACGCGTTCCTCCTTCAGCCCGTGGCCGTTGCGGGCCACGGCTTGCAGCCAGTTCTCCGGCTTGCGGTGCCGGACGGTCGCCGTGCCATCGCGCCGTCCATGCGCGCCGGGACCGATGCCGGCGTAATCCTGATACCGCCAGTAGGTGAGGTTGTGCCGGCTCTCCTCGCCGGGGCGGGCGTGGTTGCTGATTTCGTAGGCGGGCAGGCCCGCCGCAGCGGTCATTTCGGCGGTGACGAGGAACAGGTGCGCCGCCTCGTCATCGTCCAGCGGCACGAAGCCGCCGCGCCGCACGTCCGTCTCGAACCGGGTGCCGGGCTCGATGGTCAGCTGGTAGAGCGACAGGTGCGACGTGCCGAATTGCACCGCGCGCGCCAGCTGCTCGCGCCAGTGCGCCTCGGTCTGGCCGGGGAGGGCGTAGATCAGGTCGAATGAAACCCGCTGAAAGGTGTTCTGCGCCAGTTCGAGGGCGTTCAACCCTTCTGAGGCATCGTGCAAACGGCCCAGGAACCGCAGCGCCGCGTCGTCCAGCGATTGCACCCCCAGCGACACCCGGTTCACCCCCGCTGCCGCCAGCGCCGCGAAGTTCGCCGCCTCTACCGAGGACGGATTGGCTTCCAGCGTAATTTCGACGCCGGGGGCAAAACCCCACAGCTTTTCAGCCTCTTGCAGCAGCTTCCCCACCAGCGCGGGCGGCATCAGCGAAGGCGTGCCACCGCCGAAGAACACCGAAGTCAGCGCCTCTCCACCCGCCAGATCCGCCTCGTGCCGCATGTCCGCCAGCAGCGCGGCCTGCCAGGCAGCCGAGTCCACCTGCTCGCGCACATGCGAATTGAAATCGCAATAGGGGCACTTGGCGAGACAGAAGGGCCAGTGGATGTAAAGCGCGCGTGCCATGCCGGGATTCAGCCTAGCTTAACCACTGGAAGTCAAGCTGCGGGCATGAGAAATGGACGGGTCGCTTCTGCCGCGCTGGCGCTTATCGCTGCACTTTCCGTGCCGTCGGCGGCTCAGGAGGCGCGCATCAATCCCTTCGCCCAGCGCCTGCTGGCCGAACACAACCAGGCGCGCGATGCCGTGGGCGTGCCACGCCTGGCCTGGAGCGCGCGGCTGGCTGGCGAGGCGCAACAATGGGCCGAACACCTCGCCCAGCAGGGACGGATGGAGCATTCCTCCCGCGAAGGGCGCGGCGGCGCGGGGGAGAACTTGTGGGCCGGGACAGCGGGCCGATATGGCGCAGACCGCATGGTGGGCGCCTTCGTCGCAGAGCGGCAATACTTCCGCAACGGCATGTTCCCGCGCGTTTCCACCACCGGCAACTGGAGCGACGTGGGCCATTACACGCAGGTCGTCTGGCGCGAGACGCAGGAAGTGGGCTGCGCGGTGGCGCGGGGCGAGCAGTGGGATTTCCTCGTCTGCCGTTACTGGCCGGCGGGCAACACCTACGACAGGGCGGTGTTCTGACAGCTATATTCTAGGCGAACTGGTCTGCCACCAGCTTCGCGAAGGCGTCGGCGCGGTGACTCATCGCGTGCTTTTCCTCCGGCTGTAGCTCGGCAAAGGTCACGTCGCGGCCCACCGGCACGAAAACCGGATCGTAGCCGAAGCCCATGGTGCCGCGCGGCGGCCAGGTGAGCGTGCCGTCCACCCGGCCTTCGTAGACGGCATATTCGCCATCGGGCCAGGCGAGTGCGAGGACGCAGGAGAACCAGCAGTCGCGCGGTGCGTCCGGTCCCAGCGCCTGCAACATGCCTTCGACCTTTCCCATGGCCATGTACCAGTCGCGCCCCGGCGCACCTTCGAACCACTGCCGCGCGGCCCAGTCGGCGGTATAGACTCCCGGACGCCCGTCGAGCGCCGCAACCGAAAGCCCGGAATCGTCGGCAAGGGCAGGCAGGCCCGAAGCCTCCGCCGCCGCCCGCGCCTTGATCAGCGCGTTTGCGACGAAGGTGGTGCCAGTCTCGGGCGGCTCGGGCAGGCCCAGCGATCCTGCCGAGATGCAGTCGAGCCCGTAAGGCGCCAACAGCGCGCCGATTTCCTTCAGCTTGCCCGCGTTGTGCGTGGCGATGACGAGCTTGCCCGATCCCAGCTTGCGGGTCATTTCACCGCAGCGTCCTGCGCCCGGAAGATCTGCGCGCAGCCCATCTGGGCGAGGCGCAGCAGGCGCAGCAGGCCCTCCTCGTCGTAGGTCGCGCCTTCGGCGGTGGCTTGCGCCTCGGCAATCTGGCCGCCTTCGATCAGCACGAAGTTAGCATCGGCATCGGCGTTCGAATCCTCGATGTAGTCGAGATCGAGCACCGGGGTGCCCTGGTGGATGCCGCAGGAGACGGCGGCCACCTTGGCGGTGAGCGGATCGGCCTTGATCGTGCCTTCCGCCATCAGCTTGTTGACGGCGAGGCGCAGCGCCACCCAGGCGCCCGAAATCGAGGCGGTACGGGTGCCGCCATCGGCCTGCAACACGTCGCAATCGAGCGTGATCTGGCGCTCGCCCAGCTTCTCCATATCGCAGACCGCACGCAAGCTCCGACCAATAAGCCGCTGGATTTCCTGCGTCCGTCCGCTCTGCTTGCCCTTGGCCGCTTCGCGGCTGCCGCGGGTGTGCGTGGCGCGCGGCAGCATCGAGTATTCCGCCGTCACCCAGCCTTGCCCCTTGCCGCGCAGGAACGGCGGAATGCGTTCCTCCACGCTGGCGGTGCAGAGCACGCGGGTTTCGCCAAAGCTGATCAGGCACGACCCTTCGGCGTGCTTGGTGAAGCCGGTTTCGATGGTGATGGCGCGCATTTCGTCGGGCGCACGGCCGGAAGGTCGCATGAATTTCTCCGCTGAGGCAGTTTGCGCCTGCCGCCCTAGCGACTAGATAGGCCGCTGTCATGGCTTCTCCACCAATCTCCGAACTGACTCAGCGCGCGCGGGAGATTTTCCGGCTGGTGGTGGAGGATTACCTCGCTTCGGGCCTGCCGGTGGGTTCCAAGACGCTGGCCCAGCGCGGGGAGATGAACCTGTCGCCCGCCTCGATCCGTTCGGTGCTCAGCGAGCTCGAACATTTCGGCCTGCTCGCCGCGCCGCATACCAGCGCGGGGCGGATGCCGACTGACCTTGGGCTGCGGCTGTTCGTCGATGGCATCATGCAGGTGGGCGAACCGACCGCGCAGGAGCGCGCAGCGATCGAGAAGCAATTGTCTGCTCCCGGCCCGATCGAGGAGGCGCTGGAGAACACCAGCGCGCTGCTCTCCAGCCTGTCCGGCGCGGCGGGCATGGTGATGGTGCCGCAGCGCGAGGCGCGGCTGGCGCAGTTCAGCCTGGTGCCGCTGGACCAGACCCGCGCGCTGGCGGTGCTGGTGAGCGAGGACGGGCATGTCGAGAACCGGATACTCAACCTGTCCGGCCCGGTGTCTCCCAGCGCCTTGCAGGAGGCCAGCAACTACATCTCGGCCCGCCTGGCCGGGCGCACACTGGGCGAAGCCGCGCGCGCCATGCAGGCCGAAATCGCCAGCGGACGATCCGCGCTGGACGAGGTCAGCCGCCGCCTTGTCGAAGCCGGAATCGCCGTGTGGAGCGAGGATGCTGCCCGTCGCCCGGTGCTGATCGTGCGCGGCGCGGCAAACCTGCTCGACGACACCGCGCTCACCGATATCGACCGCGTTCGCCAGCTGCTCGACGACCTGGAAAACAAGCAGTCGGTAGCGCAATTGCTCGACACTGCGCGCGAGGCAGAATCGACACGCATCTTTATCGGCGCGGAAAATCGGCTATTCGCGCTGTCCGGCTCGTCAGTCATCGCCGCGCCCTATCGCGATCGCGAGGGCAGGGTGGTCGGCGTGCTGGGGGTGATCGGCCCCACGCGGTTGAATTACGCGCGGGTCGTTCCCATGGTGGATTTCACAGCCCATTCGCTGGGCAAGAGAATTGGTTAGCAGGACAATATGAACGACGAAGACCGTAACCGCGACGAGGCGGTGGAGAAGGAACTGGCTGGCGTGCCCGAGGACATGCTCGACGACGAGCCCACGGCCGCCGAAGAGGCGAACGCGCTCGACGCGGCGCTGGACCGCCTGCGTGAGGACCTTGAAGTGGCGAAGCAGGAAGTGCTCTACGCCAAGGCCGAAACGCAGAACGTGCGCCGCCGGCTGGAAAAGGAAAAGGACGACGCGCGCGCCTATGCCGCCACCGGCTTCGCGCGCGACATGCTGGGCGTGGCGGACAACCTCGCCCGCGCGATCCAGGCGGTGCCTGCGGACCTGCGCGAGGATGACAGGTTCAAGGGCCTGGTCTCCGGGATCGAGGCAACCATGCGCGAGCTGGAGAAGGGTTTCGCCCAGCACGGCATCAGCCGCATCGCCGCCATGGGCCTGCCGCTCGATCCCAACCAGCACCAGGCGATGATGGAATTGCCCTCTGCCGATTTCGAACCCGGCACCATCGTGCAGGAGATGCAGGCAGGCTACATGATCCGCGACCGCCTGCTGCGCCCCAGCATGGTGGTGGTAGCGAAGAAGCCGGACTAGTCCGCAGCGATATTGCGGGCGACCTTGTGCAATTGCGCGGTGAGCTCTCTAAATTGCTGAACAGAAATCAGGCTGGCTTGCCGCGCCCATTCGTTTGACCGCTGCGGATTGGCGAAGCACGCCACCGTTTCCCCTTCGCTGATGACCAGCTGTAGAGGGCCGTGCACGACATCGCAACGGATTGGCTGGATAACGCCGAGACTGCCTAACGCCTGATCGACCTTCGCCTTGCAATCCTTCGAGTATCGCGGGTTTGCGGGACACTTCTTGAGCGCCTGAATATTCTGCGCCAGCATTGCATGAACCGGCAAATGCATGTGTCGCAAACGCGCAGCTACCGCCTCTTCAGCTAACGCGAAGGCGTCGAGGAAGCGGCTTCGAGCGAGCGCGAGCATAACATCGGGACCGGCGGCGTGTTCGGACATTCGCCCCGTATGCCATGAATGTGCTGAAAATCACCAAATTTCCACGTGATCCTTCACACCAAAACGAGGCGGATGCCCTGCGGCGCCCGCCTCGTCCCCCGTTGCCCCCTTGGCTGGCTTACTGGCTGTAAAGTTCGGAAATGTGCAGCTCGGCGTCGTACAGTTGGGCATTGCCGTAGGTACCCACCCAGATTTCGTAGCGGCCATACTGCGGGTTGCTGAACAGCACCGAGGGGTTGAGCCCTTCGCCCGAATCGTCGTCGCAGTACCAGCGGCCGTCGGGCGCATTGATCACCAGCGTGGTATCGGCGCCCGAGGCGGCCGAAATGATCAGCGGCAGGCTGCCGGGTTCGAAGTTCAGGCGGACATCGGGCGCATTGGCAATGTATCCGCGGCAGCCGCCGCCAAGATTGCTGGCATCCACACCGCCGCCCGAAGACAGGTAGACGATGTAGGGATCGTCCGGAAAGCCGCCGCGAAGTTGTACGGTTTCGTAATTCGGTGAAGCATTGAAATCCTGGGCAGCGACAGGCATTGCCATCGCGACAGCAACTGCACCCAGGACAACGAATTTCTTGAACATTACAAGAGTCCCCCATTGAGAAGTTGAAAAACCAACTACAGGTGCGACCCTATGTCCGCTTGTTAGGCGATTCTTGCTGAACCGATTCTGTATTGGATGTTTTGGTTCAGTCAGGAAACTGCAAGCTTGCCGGAACCTGCAAGGCCCCGGCAAGCTTGCGGCGCATGGCAATCAGGTGACAACCTGCGCGCGGTTTTCGTCGCGGTGCTTCTTCAGGTACTTCATGAAGGGCGTGCCGCCGGTGCCGACATCGGGATCGTTGCCCGCGATGGAGCCTGCCTGCTTGTTGATGTAGCTCGCCGCATATTCCAGGTGCCGGGTGCGGAAGCGTGCGCCCTGTTCGAGGCAGGCGTTGAACGCTGCCTTCAGGCTGGCGCTGCCCGACTGTTCGATGAATTGGCGCAGCGTCGATTGCCGGGCGAGATCCTCGATGAACCGACGATGCTGCACCGGGCGATACTGGTGCAGTTCGGTGAGGAAGTGCTTGAGCGGATCGTCGCTGTGACCCACGCCCAGCAGGGCATCCATGGCGGGGACGATGCTCGACTGCGATCCGGTCTGCCCGCGCAGTGCCTGCGGCTGGCCGCCGAACCGTTCCACGCCTTCGTAGACAAGGCCGCCAGCGGGCAGGGCGGGGTTGTTGGCCCAGCCGTGGATGTAGGGGCGCACGCGGTGGAAGTAGCAGTAGGGGTCGCACCACTCGGTCATGCGGGCAAAATGGCCGTAGATCCGCTCCCACGCGGCGTCCATTTCCACCAGCAGGCGCTCTGCTTCGGCCTTGTCACCTGCGCGGGCGACGGCGACCAGCTGCGCGGCATTGTCAAGCAGCACGCCCGCCTCGGCCTCGATCGCCACATGCACCAGCACGAACCAGTTCTCGTCCACGCCGCCCAGGAAGTTCTGGTGCATGGCAATGTTGTCGAGCGTCACGCCACCCGCCTTGTCGAGCCGGTACCAGTTGTCGAGGACATAGCCTGAATAGGGCAGCAGCGGGGCCTGACCCAGCCGGTCGGCCACGGCCACCATCGGGCGGGCGAGGTTGGCGGGCAGGTGGGCGGGCGGCTCTGCCTCGCCCCAGACATAGGCCTGCACCAGGAAGGAATAGTGGACCATGGCGGTGCGCACATCCTCTTCCGCCGCTTCGCGCGCCCAGTCTTCCAGGCCTGGGTCAGCCAGCTGGTTCAGGAAATGGCGCACCCGCCCGCTGGTCAGCAGGGCGGAGAGATTGCCTGCCGCCTGCAAGACTCCCGCGAACTGCGAGGGCAGGGTGATCTGGTCGATTTCGTAATGCGAAAGGTAGCCGCGGTCGCGCGACAGGCCGTAGTCGGATAGCTGCATGGGAATAACCACTGCGCCGGGCGCGGGTTGGGCCGCCCGGACAATGGTTAGATGGTATCAATTGAAACCGGACAGGGCAAGCACAGCGGCAAGCTAGCGTGCGCCGTGTCCCCCGGTGAAATCGTCATGCACCATGTCGATCTCTCGCACCCCGCGCCGTTCGCGCGCGGCATCCACCAGGCGGCGGATTTCCTCGCGGCGGTGTTCGGCCTGCGGCACCTCGCGCATCACCAGAACCCCATTGCGAGTAGTCTCGTCGCTGGAGGTGATCGAGATGGTGCCGATCCCCACCAGCTGGTTGAGCAGGCTGAAATCCATCCGCAC
>JAGREI010000309.1 GCA_020446625.1 Erythrobacter sp. | reverse complement strand
GCGAGCGCGGCATCAGCGCGCGGCGACGGCCGTGGTGGAGGATGTCGATCATCGGCAGCACGAAGCTGGCGGTCTTGCCCGTGCCGGTCTGGGCGATGCCGATCATGTCCTTCATCATCAGCACGGCGGGAATCGCCTCTGCCTGGATCGGCGTGGGCGTGGTGTATCCCGCCGCTTCAACGGCCTGGAGCAATTCGGGCGAGAGGCCGAGATCGGCGAAAGTGGTCAAATCATAAATCCGGAAAAATGGGGCAGGCGCGGGTCGGCACGCCTTCGCTGCGCGCGCCCTATGCAGCGCGGTGGCGAAAAGTCAAGATTTACGGACTGCGCGCGGGCTATTGCCCCACAGCGACGAGGCGGGTGAAACCGGCCACCTGGCAAGCCGCACCGGCCCGCGATTGCAGCTGGTCACGCGAAACGCACAGCCGCCCGTCCGCGTTGCGTTCGACATAGAAGCCCGAATAGAACGAACTGGCCACGCACGACGGCTCCAGCGTGGCGGCCAGGATCTGCCGCTGGCGGGTGAAGAACAGCAGGCGGTTGTCACCCGTGGGCTGCACTCCGACGATATCGTTCACCGGCACGCAATCGGCGTGTTCCACCTCGGCAAAGGTGCTGGGCAGCGGGCGCCGCGGCAGTTCGGCCAGCATCTCTGTCCGGGCACGCGGCGGCGCGGGCGAGATGCGCACCACCACCCGCTGTTCGATGCGTACCTGGTTCTGCACCGGCGCGCGGCGCGCAGCATCCAGCAGGTCGAACGGTGCGCCCTGCGCGGGATCGAGGCTGAGCGGGCCGTTCATCCGGTGCTGGCCGGTATCCTGCGCCGCCACGCTGGTCGGCATGGGCGCCGCCATCAGCGGCACCAGCAAGGCGACAAGCAAAAGGAGGGCGACCAGGCGTTTCATCGTGACTCTTGCGAAGCGCAGCGGGCCATTCCCAAGCGCGGTACACCTGCCTCCCTAGCAGCGCGGATTGAATGTCGGCTTAACCCGTCATGCAGCCTTTGCAAGGCGCCCTATGCAATCGGAGCACATGCTGGCATCAGGCGCAGCATGGAATCGCAGCATGAATTTCTGGCCGAAGCCCAGGCCCTGCTCGGCCCGCGCGGCTTCACCACCGATGCCGACCTGGTCACTCCCTGGCTGACCGACTGGCGCGGACGCTTCACCGGGCGGGCGCTGGGGCTGGCCTCGCCCGCATCACGCGACGAGGTGGTGACGCTGGTCAAGCTGTGCGGCAGGCATGGCGTGCCGATCGTGCCGCAAGGCGGCAATTCGGGCATGTGCGGCGGGGCCACGCCCGACGCCAGCGGCACGGCGCTGCTGCTGTCGCTGCGCCGCCTGACCGCGCTGGAGATCGACGTCGATGCCCGCCAGGCGCGCTGCGGAGCAGGCGTGATCCTGCAAGTGCTGCACGAGGCGCTGGAAGGCACCGGCCTGCGCTTTCCGCTGACGCTGGGCGGCAAGGGTTCGGCCACAGTGGGCGGGCTTGTCTCCACCAATGCGGGCGGCACGCAGGTGCTGCGCCACGGGGTGATGCGCGAACAGGTGCTGGGGCTGGAGGCGGTGCTG
>JAGREI010000308.1 GCA_020446625.1 Erythrobacter sp. | reverse complement strand
CATGCCGTGCAGGGCATGGCCGAATTCGTGGAACATGGTGGTGACATCGTCCCAGGTGGCCAGCGCCGGCTGGCCGGCGGCGGGCGGGGCGATGTTGAGCGTGTTGGCGATCACCGGGCGCAGTCCCAAGAGGTGGCTCTGTTCGACAAAGTTATTCATCCACGCGCCGCCCGACTTGTTGTCGCGCGCGAAGGGATCGAAGTAGAACAGCGCCAGCTCCGACCCGTCGGCATCGTAGACGGTGTAGACGCTGATCGACGGATCGTAGACCGGGATATCGTCGCGCTTCTGGAAGGTCAGGCCGTAGAGCTGGTTGGCCATGTAGAACACGCCGTCTTCCAGCACCTGGTCGACCTGGAAGTACTGGCGGATTTCCTCGTTATCGAGCGAGTAGCGTTCGCGCCGCACGATCTCTGCATAATAGGGCCAGTCCCAGGCTTGCAGCTGGAAGGTCTCGCCATCCTGCTGGGCACGGGCCTGCAACACGGCGGCTTCGCGATCCTGCGTGGCGCGCAGCGCGGGCACCATCTGCGTCATGAACCCGATCGCGGTCTCGGGGTTCTGGGCGAAACGGTCGTACATCCGCCAGGTGGCGTAGTCGGGCGTGCCGAACAGTTCGGCAATGCGCACGCGCAACTGGATGGTTTCCTCGATCGCGGCGAGCGTGTCGTTGGCACCGCCCTGGTTGCGACCGATGGAGGCGTTGAAAACGCGTTCGCGCAGCGCGCGGTTCTGCAACTGGCCCAGCAGCGGCTGGCTGGTGGTATTGGTGAGGGTAAGCAGGAACTTGCCCGGCATCCCGCGATCGGCGGCAGCAGCAGCGGCGGCTGCGATCTGCGCGTCCGACAGGCCCGCCAGCTCCTCGCGAGTGTCCACCGTCACGGCAGCGGCAGCCGCGCCATCGGTGATCGCCTGCGAGATCTGCGTGTTGAGCGCGGAAAGCCGTTCGTTGATGCTGCGCAGCTCGGCCTGCGCCGCCGCATCGAGCATGGCGCCTTCGTGGACGAAGTCGGCATAGGTGGTTTCCAGCAGCATGGCCTGTTCGGGCGTCATGCTCATGGCAGCGCGGTTGTCGTAGACCGCCTTCACGCGGGCGAACAGCGCCGGGTTGAGGTAGATCGCGCTATCCAGCGCGGCGCGCTGTGGCGACAGCGCGGCGTCGGCTTCGTTCAGCGTATCGTTGGTGTTGGCCGACACCAGCTGGTCGAACGCAGCGGTGGCGCGGTCCATCACCTGGCCCGAGCGTTCGAGCGCCACGATGGTGTTGTCGAAAGTGGGCGCTGCGGAGTTGGCGGCAATGGCTTCCACTTCGGCCCGCTCGATCGCGATCGCTTCCTCGATGATGCCTTGCCACTCGCTGTCGGCCACGCGGTCCAGCTGCGGCGCGTGGAACGGCAGAGGCGAAGGCTGGGCGAACACGCTGGTGGCCTGGGGAATAGAGACCACGGCAGTCTCCTCGGTTTCGGGAACGGTGGCGCAGGCACTGGCGAGCGAGGCGAGCAGGGTGGTGGCGAGCAAGGCGGATTTGCGCATGGCGGGCGTGTTTCCTCTGAAATGTGAGCGACCGAGGGGCGCAGGCGGCACCCCGTTGCAATTGAAACCGTCCCTAGAGATAGCAGGCCGTGCTGCCAATAGCCTGAACGGCGAATTCAGGCGGCTGTTGCGGGGAAGCGGCACAGTTCGGAATAGACCGGCCCGTTGGGGGTCAGGTCGCTTTCGTACAGCGCCATGTGCGCCACCGGCCAGGCTGGCAGCCGCAGCGTGCCGTGGCGCGCCAGCCAGCCGCCGATCTGGGCGCTGCCCGAATTGAGCCAGGCCAGCGTGACATGCGGGGCGAAGCGGCGCGTTTCCGGCGGCAGACCGGCGCGGCGGCAGGCCATCTCCACGCGCATCTGCAACAGGTCGAGCTCGGCACTCGGCTGCACCCCGGCCCAGATCGCCGTGCTGCGGCCCTTGCCCGCGAAATGCCCCACGCCCGCCAGGGTGAGCGCGAAGGGATCGAAGCGCACGTCGGCCAGCGCCGTTGCCAGGTCGCGCAGGGTGTGCGGCCCCACTTCACCCACGAAGCGCAGCGTCAGGTGCAGGTTGTCGGCATCGCTCCAGCGCGCCCCGGCAACGCCTTCCTGAAGGTCGAGCAGCGCGTCGCCTATGGCAACGGGAGGGGAAAGGGCGACGAACAGGCGTTGCATCACGCCACAGATAGCGCCGCCGCCCGATATTCACAGGGTGCAATCACAGCACGAAGTCGCTCTCCACCATGGCGCGCTTGCGGGACAATGCGCGCCCGGATCACTGGCCCATCGTTTCCTGCCGGATGTAGCCGACCTGTTCCCCGGCGCGCACCAGCCGCCATTCGGCATCGCCCACGTCGGTCCATTGGCCGCCCTTGACATCGTACAGCAGCAGTTCGGTCCCGGTCGGCAGATTGGCGAGCTGGTCGGATGTCTCGTCGGGCCAGCGGTAGAGTACTGCGTCGCTTTGCAGGTAGACTGTCCAGGATTCCAGCGAACTGCGGGCGTAGGACAGCTGCCGATCCCACGACTGGCCATAGCGGGCGGGCAAGCCCAGGGCATAGCTGGCGCAAAGGGTGGCCACCAGCGTGGCCGTACCCAGCGCGAAGCCCAGCAGGGTGCCGCGCCGGGTCCATCCGTGCTGCGGCGGCGAAAGCGGGGTGTCCAGCCCCAGCTCGCTGCTCAGCTGGCCGAGGCGATGCCTGACCCGGCGCTTGCCGATGGCTCCCCACACCAGCGTGGCAATCAGCGTGCCGAGCGCGATCAGGCCCGCCACCTTGAAGCCGGAATCGAACACGGTGGACTGGGTGGCGATGGCGATTATCGCCGCGATCGCGCCCACCAGGCCGATCCCGCCAGCCACCATCAGGTTGTGGCGCCAGACCCGTTGCGTCGCGCCGGTCGACAGATCCCCGATCCCGTCTATCACGGTCAGCGCCACGGCCTGCGCGGCCTCCGGACCCAGCAGCGAGGTATATTCGTTCAGCAGCCTGGCCTCGATCTCCGCCTGCTGGGCCGCGCGCAGCTGATCCCTGGTGCTGCCCTTTTTGCGCGCCGCGGCGGCCTCTGCCGCGTCGACCGCCTGGTGCAGCAGGCGGGTTCCGGCCAGCCGCTCGGTCTGAGCCACCCAGCCGGCCTGATCGTCCTGCGCGGCAATCGCCAGGGCATTGGCCAGGATCGTCTCGCAGCTGAGCACGGGGGTCTGCCCCCCGATCGAGATCAACCGGCCGCTGGTGCCATTGGCCGTGGCCACGGCATCCACCGCCGGGCCGGTGGCCACGAAGCTGACCTTGTAGGTGCCTGCCGCCGGGCTGCCCGTGGGCTCTATCTGGCTGGTGGTGATGGCCCCGGTGGTCAGCAGGTGGCTCCAGCGCGACGATGCCAGGTCGCGCCAGCCGGGATGGCCGATATCCGGCAGCTTCAGCGCCGGTTTGGCCGTCACCACGGCAATCCGCTTGTAGACATAGTCGCGCTCGCCCGCGCCGCCGCAATCCTTGCAGGTGATGCGGCCCTTGCCGTCGCAGGGATTGCATCTCACCTTGCGATTGCCGCTGCAATTGCCGCAGGTGCGATCCACCCGTCCGCTGGAGGCGCAGGTCCAGCAGCCTTCGGTGTAATACTGGGTGACGGTCTGGTTCTGTCCGTTGTGATAGACCGTGACCATGCGCGATCGCTGAACCCGCCCGCTGCCGCCGCAGTTGTTGCAGGCCACGCGCTCGGTGCCATGGCCGTTGCAGCGCGAACAGGTGACCTTGCCCTGGCCATCGCAGTTGCTGCACTGGAAGGTGCGCTTGCCCGAACAGCTGTCGCAGGTTTCGGTGCGGTTGCGGTAGAAGATGTAATCGTACAGCCAGGCGCCGCGCTGGGTATCCAGCCAGTGGGTCGGTTCCGCCCGGATCGCATCGAGCAGGCCCTGCGTCAGCGGTCGCTTGCGGATTGCCGCCTCCACCTGTTCATCCAGCGGCGTATCCGGATGCCAGCCGTCGGCCCGCTCGCGCGATTCCTCCCAGCTATAGGAATAGCTGGCCTGGCCCGCGAACCGGAGCTGTTCGGCGCGTTCTGCGGTCAGCGTGAAATCGGCAACGTTGCCCGCGAACTTGCCGTCCAGCCAGCGGCGCAGCGCCTCGAGTGCAGGTGCACCATCCGTCATTCACAGCACTCCAGCCTGATTTTGTCGGAGGATTACAGGGGATTATCTGGAGCGCAAAGAGGTGAAATAAGGTTGGGCGGCGATTTGCAATTCAGCACTCGCGCCCCACATTGGCCGCGCTATGGGGATGGGGCAGGCGCGCCTCTTGACTCGTCTGAACGAAACAGGAACATCTGCCGTTATGGCTCTCACCACAATTTCCGTCCGCGGCGCGCGCGAACATAACCTCAAGGGGATCGATATCGACCTGCCGCGCGACAGCCTGATCGTCATCACCGGGCTTTCGGGCAGCGGCAAGTCGAGCCTCGCCTTCGATACGATCTATGC
>JAGREI010000307.1 GCA_020446625.1 Erythrobacter sp. | reverse complement strand
ACGCTCAACCTGCTGCGCGCCTTTGCCGGCGGCGGCTATGCCAACCTGCGCGAAGTGCACCGCTGGACGCTGGATTTCATGGGCCGCAGCCCCTGGGCGCAGGAATTCCGCCAGATCGCGGATCGCATTGGCGAGGCGCTGGACTTCATGGAAGCCTGCGGGGTCGATATCGAGGACCAGCCGCAGCTGAAGACCGCCACCTTCTACACCAGCCACGAGGCCCTGCTGCTGCCGTTCGAGCAGGCGATGACGCGGCAGGATTCGCTCACCGGCGACTGGTACGACACCAGCGCGCACATGCTGTGGATCGGGGATCGCACGCGCTTCATCGACAGTGCGCACGTCGAATTCCTGCGCGGGGTGAACAACCCCATCGGCGTGAAGTGCGGACCCAGCCTTTCGCCCGACGCGCTGCTGGAAATGCTCGACGTGCTCAACCCGGCGCGCGAAGCCGGGCGCATCACGCTGATCAGCCGCTTCGGCTATGACAAGGTCGAAAGCGGGCTGGTGCCGCTGGTGCGCGCGATCAAGCGCGAAGGGCACCCGGTGGTGTGGAGCTGCGATCCGATGCACGGCAACGTCATCAAGGCGGATTCGGGCTACAAGACCCGCCCGTTCGACCGCATCCTGGCCGAAGTGCGCGGCTTCTTCGCCGTGCACCGCGCCGAAGGCACCCACCCGGGCGGCATCCACGTCGAAATGACCGGGCAGGACGTGACCGAATGCACCGGCGGTTCGGTGGCGATCACCGACGCCGGCCTGGCGGATCGCTACCACACCCATTGCGACCCGCGCCTCAACGCCGCGCAGTCGCTGGAACTGGCCTTCCTGCTGGCCGAGATGCTCAACCTCGAACTGGCCGAAGCGCGCGCGCACGCTGCGTAACTAGGGCCTGATTTCCGGGCCTGATCCGGGGCTTCGCAAGGCGCCGTGGCCGTGGCATCATGCCGCGCCATGGACCTTGCTCCCGTGATCGACCAGCTGGCGCACACGCTTGGCATGTTGCCGCGTTCGGGGCTGCTGATGGCGGCGCTGGCGGCCATGCTGCTGGGCGTGGCGGGATCGCTGCTGCTGCGGCGCTTTCCCTGGCTGGGGCGCAGCCTGCGCTTTGCCAGCACCTTTGCCCTGATGGCGGTGCTGCTGCTGGTGATCGTGCAGCTGTCGCGGCTGGACCCGCGCTTCTCGCTCGCCATTCCCGAGATCGGCCTGCCCGAACAGGTGGTGGAAGGCGGCGCCACCCGCGTTCCGCTGGCCGATGACGGGCATTTCTGGCTGGAAGCCAGCGTGAACGGCCACCGCGCGCGGTTCATGGTCGACACCGGCGCCACGTTGACAGCGGTGTCGGACACCACCGCGCGTGCTGCCGGGCTGGCACCGCGCGACACCGGCCTGCCGATCCGCTTGCAGACCGCCAACGGCACGGTCGCCGCGCAGATGACCAGCATCGAGACATTGCGCTTCGGCAATGTCGCCGCGCACGGGCTTGACGCGGTGATCGCACCGGGGCTGGGCGAGACCAACGTGATCGGGATGAACCTGCTCAGCCGCCTGGCCGAAGTGCGCATCGAAGGCGGCGAACTGGTGCTTGTTCCCCACAATCCGCAGGCAGAGCTGGCCCCCGCCGATTGACCTTGCCGCCGGACAAGGTCAATCATTGGCCAAGGGAGTGGCCATGGCCGAAACAATTGCGGCGCAACGGTATGACGTTGCCAAACTAATCGACGAAAGACCGGTGGGCGCGCGCGAGATTGCCATCCTGGCGATCGTCTCGATCGTCCTGTTCCTCGACGGGTTCGACATGTATTTCCTCGGCAAGATCCTGCCCGCCATCGCCAGCGGGCTGGGCGGCGAATCGACCGACATGGTGCCGGTGGTGAATTACCAGCAGATCGGCATGTTCATCGGCGCGCTGATCGTGCCGCCGCTGGCCGACGTGATCGGGCGCAAGCCGGTGCTGGCGCTGTGCCTGGCAGGGTTCGGCAGCCTGTCGCTGTGGGCGGCCTGGTCGACCAGTTTCGAGATGCTCGCCTGGCTGCGCGGCATTTCGGGGGTGTTCTTTTCCTCGATGCTGCCGGTGGGCCTGGCCTTCCTCTCCGAAGCCACCCCCAAGCCCCGCCGCGCGCTGTTCATGGCGATTGCGCTGGTGTGCTTTTCGGGCGGCAACCTGGGCAGCGGGGTGATGGTGACATCGTTCCTGCACCAGATCGGCTGGCAGGGCTTCTTCATCGTCGGCGGCGTGGTGCCGCTGCTGGCGCTGGTGCTGCTGCTGTTCGTGTCGGAAAGCCTGTCCTTCCGCGTCAACCGCAACCCCGACGATCCGCGCGTGCGGGCCATGGTGCTGAAGCTGGACCCCGGCGCGCAGCTGGCGCCCGACGTGCGCTTCCACCTGGGCGACCAGGGCGAGGTGGAGAAGCTGGGGCCGCTGGCCATGTTCGGCCCGCGTTTCCGCGTGCAGACCGTGCTGTTGTTCACCCTGTGCTTCTTCAGCCTGGGCAATATCGCGCTGCTGGCGAACTACCTTGCCACCTACATGTACGAATTCGCTGGCCTGGGGCTGGAGACCTTCGCCTTCTACATGGTGATCGGCTACTTCGGCGGGGCAAGCGGCACGCTGGTGATGGGCTGGCTGATGGACCGGATGAATCCCTACTGGCTGATCGCGGGCTATTTCGTGCTGGATGCCGTGGCGGTCTTCTCGCTGGGCTATGTGCCGCCGCAGGCCGCCGTCGCCTTCGTCACCGCGCTGGTGGTGTGGAACTTCGCTCAGGTGGGCGGGCAGACCGGGATCAACAACATGGCGACGCTCAGCTACCCGCCGGAAATGCGGTCGAGCGGGATCGGCTGGGCCGGGGCCGTGGGCCGGTTCGGGGGGATCGTGTTCCCGTGGCTGGGCGGCATGGCGCTGGCTGCCGCGCTGCCGCTGGAACTGATCCTGGGCCTGACGGCAATCCCGGCGCTGATCATCGCCGGGCTGGTGTTTGCACTGGGCGTGGCCAACGGCGGGGTGATCGGCGGGCGGTTGAAGGCGGCTTCTGCCTGATCTGGGAAGCCCGGACTTGCTCGCCCTTGGCCATGCACAGTACGGGCGGGCCATTGGCATGGTGATCGAACCGCGCCCGCAAGCTTCTCCGGCTCGTCGCAAAATATCCGGTCGCGCGCACGGGCCTTTTGCAATTCCCGCCGCATTGGGGCAGGGGCGCAAACGATGATCCGTCGCGCGCTCACCAATACCGGCTGGCTGCTTGGCGCACGCGGCGTGAACGCGGTGCTGAGCCTGGTGTACCTGGCCCTGGCCACGCGCGCGCTGGGGGTGGACAGGTTCGGCCTGTTCGTCTTCGCCTTCTCCTTCGCGCAGGTGATGGTGGGCATGGCCAGCTTCCAGACCTGGCAGGTGATCATCCGCTGGGGGCAGGACGACGAAGGCCGCAAGACCGCCACCGGCTTTGCCCTGGCGCTGGACCTGGTGACATTGGTGGTGGGGCTGACGGTGGGTTCGCTGGTGCTGGGGTTTGCCGGGGAATGGCTGATCCTGTCGGACAAGGCGCGCATCCCGGCCTTCCTGTTCACGGTCGTCTCGCTGCTGTCGATCCGTTCGACACCCACGGGCCTGCTGCGCCTGCACGACCGCTATGACCTGGCCGCCTATGCCGATGCCACCACCAGCATCGTGCGCGCCATCGGCGCGGTGGTGGCGATCCTGGTCAAGCCGGGCCTGCAAAGCTTCCTGATCGTCTGGAGCCTGGCCGAGCTGGCGACGGCGGGGGCCTACTGGTACTTTGCCCTGCGCACCGAGAAGATCCACGTCGAACGCATCAGCCTGACCCGCCTGCCGCGCGAACGCCGGGCGGCGGGGGAAAAGCCGTGGAGCTTCGTGATCGGCACCAGCCTGTCAGGCGTGCTGGCGGTGGCCAGCAAGCAGTTCCTGGTGCTGCTGGTGGGCGTCTGGGGCGGCGCGGCGCTGGCGGGCATCTACCGCGTGGCATCGCAGCTGGGCGAAGGCTTGCTCAAGCTGGCGCAGGCCCTGCTGCGCGCCACCTATCCCGAACTGGTGCGCGAGCCCGACAAGGCCCGCCAGATCGCCGGTCGCATGGCCCTGATCGCCATGGTGACGGGCGTGGCGGTGGTGGTGCTGGCGCTGCTGCTGGGCCACTGGGTGATCCTGGTGGTGGCGGGCAGCGCCTTCGTGGCGGCCTATATCCCGATGGTGATCCTCTCGGCGGCGGCGGCGATGGAGCTGGCAGGCGCCAGCCTGGAGGCGCTGCTGGTGGCGCGCGGCCATGCCCTCACCAACTTCCTGATCCGCGCCACCCCCGCGGTGATCGGACTGGCATCGCTGCCCTGGCTGATCGACGCCTTCGGCGTGGCAGGCGCGGCGCTGGTGGTGCTGACCACCAGCACCGTCAGCGTGACCGGCTTCGTCCTGATGGCACAGCGCACCCACCCGGTGCCGGGCGAGAACGCCCTGGCGAAGTAGGCTGGCCCGGCGCGGGCTGGCGTGGACCCATGGCCCCGGCTTCGGCCAAAGTGAGGCGCCGTCAGTCGCAATAGCTGCCGTGAAAATCCCGCGCGTGTCCGGTTTTACCCGCCGCTCCTGTTTTGTCCTGCGAAGGCCGTCGCCGACCCGGCGTGCCGCAAGACCGGAGCATCGGGACAATGAATACCAGGACCATCGCCAGCCTCTCGCTTGCCGGGGGCAGCAGCATCCTTGCCATGGCCGTGGCGCTCGCCGTGACGGCGGGCCTGCCGGACGAGGCGCGGGCGGAAACCTGCCTGCTTGATCGCAACAACGATGGCGTGATCAGCGCGGCGGACGATGACGGCGGCGCCTCCGACAACGGCGATGACACCAACCTGGCCTGCGGCGCGCGGGCGGAAACCAGCGCATTCCAGGCCACCGCCATTGGTGCCGATGCGACGGCGGGATGGCACGGCACGGCAATCGGCAACGGCGCGCGGGCCGAATACGATTTGCTCTTCACCAATGTCGGCGCGGTGGCTGTGGGCAACGATGCGCTGGCCCTTTCCGCCGGAGTATCCGTGGGTGCGAACAGCGACGCGAACTATTACGGCACGGCGCTGGGCACCGGTGCGCTGAGCGCGACTTCGGCGGCTGCGCTGGGCTACTACGCAGCGGCGCTGGGCAGCGGCTCGATCGCGCTGGGCCGGGCAGGCACGACGATGTCCGCCACCGAAGCGATTGCGGCTGGCACCAATGCCTGCGCTTCAGGCAACCGGGCGATCGCCATCGGCGGCGATTTCACCGACACCGGCGAACTGGTGACCGACTGCGGGCTGAACGGTTCGGCAGGCGCCTATGCCAGCGGGGACCGGTCGATCGCGCTGGGCGCCGATGCGCGGGCGCGGGGGACCAGTGCGATGGCGCTGGGTTACCTGTCCGATGCCTCTGCCGGTGCGATCGCGCTTGGTTCCGGTTCGCTGGCAAGCGGCAGCAACAGCATGGCGCTGGGCGGAGGAACGCAGGCCACCGCTTCGGGCAGTGTCGCCATCGGTCGCAGCACCTTCGCAACGGGGGCTTCAGCCTTGAGCGTGGGCAACATTGCCGGCGCGGCGGGCGAGAATGCCGTGGCGCTGGGCTATTTCAGCCGCGCCGCCGCCGACCGGGCCATCGCCATCGGTGGCGAGGCGCAGGCGCAGGGCATCAACACCATCACCATCGGTGCGGCAGTGGACAACAACCAGGCCAATTCCATCCTGATCGGCAGCGACGGGGTGGACGGCGACCTGATCGGCGCGCGGGTAAACGGTGAAAACGCCGTGGTGATCGGCAACGATGCCGTGGGCGGCGACGATTTCACCACGGCGCTGGGATCGGGCAGCAACGCGGGCGGATATGGCGCCACGTCGCTGGGGTCCTACTCCGTCGCCAGCGGCGATATGGCCACGGCCAGCGGCACCGGGGCCGAAGCGACCACCGACGATGCCACCGCCATCGGCAGCTATGCCCGCGCCAGCGGCCTGCACGCCACGGCGCTGGGTTCGGAAACCCGCGCCAACGGCGAAGGCTCGATCGCCATCGGCAACCAGACCGGGGCCACCGGCTTTGCCGCCATTGCCCTTGGCGCAGAAGCCGTGGCCAATGGCGGACAGGCGATCACGCTTGGCGGCACGGCGCAGGGCGACGGGGCGGTGTCGATCGGCGGCTATGCCTCGGCCATCGGCACCAATGCCGTGGCGCTGGGCCTTGGCACGCAGGCAGGCGAACTGGCGACGGCGCTGGGCTCCAGCGCGCAGGCGCAGGGCGCGAACTCCATCGCCATCGGTGCCACCAGCAGCGCGGGCGGAGCCTCCTCGGCCGCCATCGGCTCGCTGGCTTCGGCGGCGCAGGCCAATGGCACCGCGCTGGGCTTCTACGCGCAGGCCTTTGGCGAAGCGAGCACGGCGCTGGGTTCGGGCAGCGCGGCGCTGGGCTTCGATTCACTGGCGGGCGGTGCCGATGCCGTGGCATCGAGCAATGGCGCCGTGGCGCTGGGCGCACGTTCGAGCGCGCTGGGCGAACTGTCGCTGGCGCTGGGCAGCCGCGCCGTGGCGCAGGCGCAGAACTCCGTAGCGATCGGCAGCAGCTCGGTGGCGAACCGGGCCAACACGGTTTCCTTTGGTGATACCGGGGCCGAACGGCAGCTGACCAACGTGGCGGCAGGCGAGCAGGCGACCGACGCGGTGAACCTGGCGCAGCTGGAGGTTGTCGCGGCAAGCGCGCAGGATGCCGCCAGCAATGCAGCCACCGCGCTTTCCCAGTCCGGTACGGCATTGGCCCAGTCCGGCACGGCGCTTTCCACCGCCAACCAGGCGCTGGCAGCGGCCAATGCGGCGGCGGGCGGGATCGCCGGGGCGCAGGCGGATGCCGCCAGCGCGCTGGCCGCGGCCAGTGCCGCCTCGGCCCGGTCGCTGGCGGCCTTCGCGGTCTCGTAGGTCTCCGTCGAGTTGATGTTGCGGGACAGGAGTTCCCCGGCGCGCTTGAGGGCGGCGGCCTTCTCGGTGACGGTCACTCCGGCTTCCTGGACGTCCGCCTTGCGCGCCTCGAGCGTTGCCTTGGCGAGCGCGACGGTAGCCTCGAGCTGATCGCTCTTCAGCTTGGCAAGAGCGTCGCCCTTCTTCACCACGTCATTGAAGTCGGCATCGACCGAGCCGATCGTTCCCGACAATTCGCTGGAGAGTTCCACCGTATTGGTCGGCTCTACCGTTCCGGTCGCCGTGACGGTTATGGTCATGTCGCCGACGGTGACGGGCTCCGTCGTATAGGTCGTGGCCGTGCGCGCGTCGCTGCTTGACCAGTAATACCAGCCGCCACCCGCGACCAGCAGGATGACCAGCAGCCAGAGCAGCCAGCGGCCGATCCGGCGCTTCGGCTTCGACGCCTGAAGCACGCTCGCGATATCCGGTCGGTCGGCCTTCATGTCCATCGGTTTCTCCTTGTCGCGAAACCATGTGGGGCAATCCGGGCTTTTTCGCATCTCCGTAATGTGCCGGGGCCAAACCGGTCCCCTTCAATTGTCCCAAAAGTGTATCGACCTGTCGCGGCCGGCCACCGGCGTCGCCGGAGAACGGGCGCGGGTTGCGGCGGGGAACCGCGGCCCGGGGCCGGCCGCTCGCCAGCCTCTGATACATTTCCTTCCGCGATCGATCACGGAATCGTGATCGACATCAGCGCGTGAGAATCGCCGCCGATCTATCGGATTTCATGGGGAAAGCCGATTCGCGAGCCCCTACCGGCGCTAGACCAGTTCGACTTCCTCGACGCCGTTCACTGCGCGGAGCGCGCTGGCGATCTGGGGCGAGACCGCGTAGCGGCCGGGCAGGTTCACCTCGATCTCGCGGCGCCCTTCCTCCAGCAGGAGGATCAGGCTGACCGCGCCATCGCCGGTCGGCGCAAGGTGGCGCTGGACGCTGGCGAGCGGCGCCTCGTCGCGCAGGAAGACCCGGATCTGCTTCAGGCCGGAAACAAATTTATCAAGCGGTTCAACGGACTGGATCTGGATGTTGATGCCTTCCGGCCGATCCTCCGCGCCCACCAGGACGACGACCGAGCGGCCCGGCTCCAGTAGCTCCCGGTACTGGGCGAGATTCTCCGAGAAGATCACCGCCTCGTAGGCGCCGGTCGGGTCGGAGAGCTGCACCACGCCCATGCGGTTGCCGGTGCGGGTCCGCCGTTCCTGCTTGGCGGTGACGGTGCCGGCGAGCCGTCCGGCGGTCGCGCCGCGATGGACCGACTCGGCGAATTCCGCCCAGGTCTGCACCCGCATCCGCTCCAGCACCGGCCGGTATTCGTCGAGCGGATGGGCCGAGAGATAGAAGCCGACGGCGTCGTGCTCGCGCTGCAGCTTCTCGGATGCGACCCACGGCTCGGTGACCGGCAGCACGACCGGCTCGGCCTCCGCCCCGCCGCCGCCGAACAGCTCGGCCTGGCCGACCGCGGCGCTGTCCTGCCGCCGCGTCGCGAGCCCGAGGATCCGGTCGACCCCGGCGAAGACCCGCGCCCGGTCGGGCTCGATCTCGTCGAAGGCGCCGGCCGCCACCAGGCTTTCCAGCGTCCGCTTGTTGAAGAGCTTCGGGTTGATGCGGCCGGCGAAATCCGCGAGGTCCCCGAACGGCCCGGCGGCGCGCGCCTCGACCAGATGCTGGACCGCCTGGGCCCCCACCCCCTTGATCGCGCAGAGCGAATAGAGGATGCGGCCGCCCTCGACCGCGAATTCGACGCCCGAGCGGTTGACCGAGGGCGCCTCGACGGTGATCCCGAGGCGGATCGCCTCGCGGCGGAATTCGGCGATCTTGTCGGTGTTGCCGGTGTCGAGGGTCATCGAGGCGGCGAGGAACTCCGCCGGGTAGTTCGCCTTGAGATATGCGGTCTGGTAGGTGATGAAGGCATAGGGCGCCGAATGCGACTTGTTGAAGCCGTATTCGGCGAACTTGGCGCAGGCGTCGAAGATCGTGTTGGCAAGGCCGCGATCGAGGCCGCGTTCCGTCGCGCCCTCGAGGAATCGGCCGCGCTGGGCGTCCATCTCCG
>JAGREI010000025.1 GCA_020446625.1 Erythrobacter sp. | reverse complement strand
TTCATCCAGTTCACGTTGCCGCGCACGGTGTTGATTTCGCCGTTGTGCGCGATCAGGCGGAACGGCTGTGCCAGTCGCCAGCTGGGGAAGGTGTTGGTGGAGAACCGCTGGTGGACCAGACCCAGCGCCGATTCACACAGCGGGTTGCGCAGGTCGTCGTAGAAGCTGCCCACCTGCGTCGCCAGCAGCAGGCCCTTGTAGACCACGGTGCGGCTGGAGAAGCTGGGGATGTAGAGATCGGTCAGCTGCGGCAGGTCGTGCTTCACCGCCAGCTCTGCCAGCGGGTTCTGCGTCTGCTTGCGGATCACGATCAGCTTGCGTTCGAAGGCATCCTGGTCGGCGCAGTTGTCGCCCCGGCCCACGAACAGCTGGCGCATCACCGGCATCGAGGCGAGCACGGCCTTGCCCAGGCCATCCAGCGTGGTCGGCACGTCGCGCCAGCCGATCAGGTGCTGGCCTTCCTTGGCGATGAACTTCTCGAACTGCGCGGTGATGAACTCGCGCGCCGCCTTGTCCTGCGGCATGAAGCACATGGCCACGGCATAGTCGCCGGCGGGCGGCAGGGTCAGCCCTTCGCTGTCCGCCCACTGGCGGTAAAGCCGGTCGGGGATCTGCATCAGGATGCCCGCGCCATCGCCCAGCAGCGGATCCGCACCCACCGCGCCGCGGTGATCGAGGTTGGCGAGAATCTCCAGCGCCTGGGTTACAATACCGTGCGATTTGATACCCTTGATATGGGCGACGAAGCCCACGCCGCAGGAATCATGCTCGTTTACGGGATCGTAAAGGCCACGGGGAGACGGAAACTCGGTCAAACTCTTGCTCTTCCTGTTGCGGGCCGGGAGATTTCCCGCGTTTCGCAACCGGTTGCTTCGGTAACGAAACGCGACTCACCAGCCCGTGGTGCTGCATGAAAATGTCGCGAGACACCCCCATGGCGACAGGAAGGTCAATTTGCAAGTTTTGTGCGCTGCAAAATGCTTTGCCGCGCGATAGTGCAGCTTGCGGCTACTTGCCCATGCGCTGGAGGTTCAGCAGCGCCTCGCGCAGCGCGCGTTCGTTGTCGTCGTTCGACGGGCGCGGACGCGGGGCGGCAACCGCTCCGGAGGGCGGATCGAAGGCGCGGGCGGCGGGTGCCGCACCGCGGGCTTCCTGGCCGGGGAACAGCACGGCGGGCTGGGTATTGCCGGCCTCGGGCTCGGGTTCCTCGATGCGCACGAACTGTTCGGCCTGCTGGCGGAACGGGTTGAGCGAGGCGAAGTCTGCCGAAGCGGCGCTGTCGCCGGCTTCTTCCTCTTCCTCTTCCTCCTCCTCTTCCATCGCCACGGGCTCGGCGGCGACCGGCTCGGCGGGGGAGGGGGGCGGCTGGTCGAAGGCCGGGCGCGGTTCGGGCGCAGGCTCTGCGGGCTTCAGCGCCAGCGGCAGCGAGAACGAGGCGGCGAGTGCGGACAGGTCATCGTCATCGTCGTCGTGATCGTCGGCCAGCCTGTCGGGGAAGGCGACGTAATGCTGCTGTGCCGGGGCGTCGGCTTGCGGCTGCGCTGCTTCGGCTTCCTCCGCTACCGGCGCGGCCAGCGGCTTGCCGAACCAGGCGGCCATGGCCTCGGCGGCTTCGTCGGCGGCGGCGGTTTCGAATTCCTCCGGCACGGTGCTTTCGGCTGCCGGTTCGGCAACCGGCAGTTCGACCGGGCGCGCGGCGGCCTGTTCGGCCACCCATTCGCGGTGCTTTTCCAGCGTGGCGCCCAGGCGCTGCACCAGCTGCACCAGCCCTTCGCCGTCAGTGGGCGCAGGGGCCTGGGAAGCAACCGGGGCAGCCGGTTCGGCGGCTTCCGGGCCGTCGAAATCGGGGGCGTCGAAATCGGGGGTGTCGGACACGTCTTCCTCGCTCTCTGGCATGAACAGCTGGCGCACGTCGTGCGGCGGTTCCACCGGTTCGAATTCCATTTCCTCGCCATCCACTTCGCTGCCTGCTTCGGCTTCGTGCGCGACGACGGCCTGCGGTTCGTCGCGCCAGGTCACCCCGGCGCGCAGCATCGAGGGCGGCGAGAAGGCGAGCGGCTCCATCGCCGGACGGGCGGCGACGGGTTCGGGTTGCGGTTCGGGCTCGACCACCGGGGTCTGCGCCTCGGCCACGGCGATGAATTCCTGCCGTTCGGCAATTGGCTCGACTACCGGCTCAGGTGCATCGAAAGCACGGCTTTCGCCTTCGTCCACCGCCTCTTCCTCCACCAGTTCGACGCTGGCGTCGAGTTCGAACGGCGCCTCGTCGAGGGGTTCGAATTCGGCAATATCTTCGTCGGCCTCGATGAATTCGGCCTCTGCCGCATCGACCCACTCGGCTTCATCGTCTTCGCCATCGTCTTCGCCATCGTCTTCACCGGGCAGCGGCACCAGGTTGAGATAGTCGCTCGGGCCTTCGTCTTCGGCCATGGCCAGCGAGCGGCGGCGCCCGCCGGGGGCGGCCAGCGCCGGACCGGGGCGATCCTCGTCGTTATCGAAATCCGCCAGGTCTTCACGCGCGCTCAGCACGCGGCGACTGGCGACTACCTTCACCTTGCTGCGGCCCATCCGCCGCGCCAGCACGAAGCCCAGCGCGCCGCCACCCACGATACCCAGCAGCGCCAGCAGGGCCCGCGCAGTAAAGCCCAGCGGCGGTGCGGCTTGCGGCAGGATCGCGGCAAGGCCGCTGGCCGTGCTGGCCGTCTCCAGCAGCGATACCGGCACGATCAGCACGCCCACGCCCAGCAGGGCGGCGAACCACAGGGCCACCACCCAGGCAAAGGCCGGGCTGGCGGTGATCGGCGGCCGCGACGGCCGGGTCTTTTCAGCGATGGGCTCGGGGCTGCTGGCCACGGGCGGTTCCTGTTCCTGCACCGTCTGATCTCTGCCGGGCCGGGTCAGGCTGCGGCGGGAATACGGCTATCGACTGTCGGGCCTAGCAGACCAAGGTAAACGACCTGATAACGCTGAATCAGGGTGGCCCAGTCGTGGTTCGTTTCGACATGCGCGCGCGCGGCCTGGCGGATCGCGGGCCAGTCGGCGCGGCGGTCGATCAGGTCGGCCAGCGCCATGGCGCAGCCGGCGGGATCGTCGGGCGCGAACAGTACCCCGGTTTCGCCGTGGCGGATCAGTTCGCGATGCCCGCCCACGTCGCTGGCGGCCACCAGCTGCATCTGCGCATTGGCCTCCAGCGGCTTCAGCGGGGTGACCAGATCGGTGAGGCGGCTCTGCTTGCGCGGATAGGCCATCACGTCGGTAAGCGCGTAGTAGCGTTCGACCTCGCTGTGCGGCACGCGCCCGGTGAAGTGGATGCGATCCGCCACCCGGCTTGCCGCCGCAGCCTTACGCAGGCTTTCGTCCATCGGCCCGCCGCCCACCAGCAGCAGGTGCGCGCCCGCGTGGCGCTCCACCAGCAGGGGCATGGCGGCGATCAGGTCGTCCAGCCCTTCGTAATCGTAGAAGCTGCCGATGAAGCCCACCACCGGGCCGTCACCCACCCCCAGCTCGGCGGCCAGAGCGGAATCGCGCGGGGCCGGTTCACCAAAGGTGGTGAGGTCCACGCCATTGGGCATGATCCCGATCTTGGCCGCCGGGAAACCGCGCGCCACCAGGTCATCCTTCAAGCCCTGGCAGATGGTCATCACCGCATCGGCGCCGCGCACCGCCATGTTTTCCAGCTCGCGCGTCAGGCGGTATTTCAGCGATCCGGCGCGGCCGGTCAGGTTGCCCACGGCGGCATCTTCCCAGAAGGCGCGGATCTCGTAGACCACCGGAATCCCCAGCCGCCGCCCGGCGCGGATCGCGGCGAGGCCGCACAGCGCGGGCGAATGGGCGTGCAGCAGGTCGGGCCGCCAGTCCGCCGCCAGCGCGACCACGGCATCGGCCAGCGCGTCGATCTCGCGCCATTCGCGCAGGCCCGCCGGGCCATGCGGCTTGCCGGGGGTGCGGTGGAAGGTGAGGCCGTCGACCTCTTCCACGTCCGGCCCTTCGGCCACGTGCCGCTGCCCGGTGATCCCGCGCACTTCCAGCCCGCCCAGCATCCCGCTGGCCGCCTGCGCGCGCATGATGGCGCGGGTGCGGAAGGTATAGCCGCTGTGCATCGGCAGCGAATGGTCGAGAACGTGGAGAATGCGGGTCATGCCTGCAACGCCTGCCAGAACACACTTAACGGCGCGTCAATAGCTTGGCCCTAAGGCAGACCTGTACCACCCGAGGACGGTTTCGCCTTGATCGACTATTTCGCCATCGCACTGACGCACGGGCTGATCCTGATCGCCTGCTGGCGGCTGCTGTCGCGTGACGAGCTGGATGTCGAAGGCGCGGCCAGCCCGCCGCAAGCGAAGCCCTGGTTGCCGGAAGGGGTGGGGCTGAACGACGGGGAGGGCGAGCGCGATGCGTGATCTCGTCCTGCTGGCCTTCATCGCCGCCTTTGCGGGCATGGGCTTCAGGCGCCCGTTCTTCTGGGTGCTGCTGTACATCTACGTCGACATCGTCACTCCGCAGAAGATCGGTTACGGCCTGATTACCAGCATCTCGCTGTCCCTGCTGTGCTTCGTTGCCGCCTTTGCCGGATATGTCCTGCTCGACAGCAAGCAGGGCAGCCGCTTCACCTTGCGGCAGGGCTTGATCGTGGCCTTGCTGGGCTGGTGCGCGGTGACGACCTATGTGCTGGCCGACTTCCCCGAAGCCGCCGCCACCAAGTGGGACTGGGTGTGGAAGAGCCTGGTCTTCGCCGCCTTCCTGCCGCTGACCCTGCGCACCAAGCTGCGGCTGGAAAGCGCGGCGCTGATCATGGTGCTGGCGGCAGGCACCATCATCATCTCGGGCGGGATCAAGACCCTGTTCTCCGGCGGTGGCGGCTATGGCGAGCTGGCATCGCTGGTGACCGACAATTCGGGCCTCTACGAAGGGTCCACCCTGTCCACCGTGGCCGTGGCCATGATCCCGCTGACGCTGTGGGTGGCGAAATACGGATCGGTGTTCACCGAGCGGCGGCTGGCCATGCTGTTCGCCGTGGCGCTGGTGTTCGCCAGCCTGCTGATCCCGGTCGGCACGCAGACGCGCACCGGCCTGATCTGCATCGCCTTGCTGGGCGTGCTGATGCTGCGCAGCGTGAAGCACCGCTTCCTCTATGCCGGCATGGCGGGCCTGGCGCTGCTGGCGGCGGTGCCGTTCCTGCCCGCCAGCTATACCGAGCGCATGTCCACCATCGGCAGCTACCAGGGCGACGAAAGCGCCAGCACCCGCGTGGCGGTGTGGCAATGGACGATCGACTATGTGCAGGCGAACCCCCTGGGCGGCGGCTTCGATGCCTTCCTCGGCAATTCGTTCAGCTACAACACCCGCGTGGTGGAGGATAACGGCAGTACCGAAACCGTTACCTATCACCAGGTGACCGACCAGGGCCGCGCTTACCACTCCGCCTATTTCGAAGTGCTGGGCGAACAGGGCTTCCTCGGCTTCGGCCTGTGGCTGACCTTGCAGGGGCTGGGCCTGTGGCAGATGGAGCGCATCCGCCGCCGCTACCGCGCCAGCGTGGACCCGGACGAGGTGCGCTGGCGCGCGCTCGCCACGGCCTTGCAGCACGGGCAGCTGGTCTACCTTGTCGGCGCGGCCTTCGTGGGCGTGGGCTATCAGCCGTTCATGTTCATGCTGCTGGGCTTGCAGATCGCGCTCTACACGCTGATGCAGCGCGACTGGAGCGGGCAGCAGGGCGTGGCGCGGCCGTGGCTGCGCGACGCGGTTCCCGCAGGCGCTCCGGCATGAGCAAGGGCGCGCCGCAACTGCCCGCGCTGACCGGGCTGCGCGGGCTGGCCGCCTGGTGGGTGGTGTTCTACCACGCGCGTCTCTCGCTCACCCAGTGGATGCCCGGCGCGGCAGAGGCCGTGGCGAGCAAGGGCTACCTCGCGGTGGACCTGTTCTTCATGCTGTCGGGCTTCGTCATGTGGCTCAACTATGGCCCCCGGCTGCGCGAGCAGGGGCTGGCGGGGGCGCCGGGCTTCTGGTGGCGCCGTTTTGCCCGCATCTGGCCGCTGCACGCCGCCGTGCTGGCGGGCATGGTGATGTTCGCGCTGCTGCTGCTGGCGACGGGCCGCGACATGGCCAACTATCCGCTGGCCGAACTGCCGCTGCATGTGCTGCTGGTGCAGAACTGGGGCTTCACTCCCGATCTCAGCTGGAACCACCCGGCCTGGTCGATCAGTACCGAGGTGGGCGCTTACCTGCTGTTTCCCACCATGGTGGTGGCCCTGCGCTGGGAGCGGCTGCGCCCGGCCACGCTGGTGGCCATGGGCATCGCCCTGGTGCTGTGCCTGCACGGCGTGTTTGCGCTGGCGCGGGCGGACAGCCTGGGCGACCAGATCACCCGGCTGGGGCTGTTCCGCTGCGTGCTGCAATTCACCGTGGGCATGGTGCTGGCGAACCTGTGGCTGGCCTGGCAAGGCAAGCGGGCGGTGCTGCCGTGCTATGCCCTGGCGCTGGCGCTGTTCGGCGCGCTGCTGGCCACTCCGGCGCCCGAGACGCTGTTGGTGCCGTTGTTGTTCGCCGCGCTGCTGCTGGCGCTTGCGCTGGATCGCGGACCGCTGGCGCGGCTGCTGGCGAGCCGACCGCTGGTGTGGCTGGGGGATGCCAGCTATGCCACCTACCTGATCCATTTTCCGCTGCTGATCGTGGTCAAGCTGCTGGCGGTGGGGGACGACCTGCAACTGTCTCCCGTGGTCTTCGCCCTGTACCTGCTGGCGCTGCTGGCGCTGTCGGGCGCGCTCTACCGCTGGCTGGAGAAACCCGCGCAAACCTGGCTCAACCGCCGCCAGCCGCGCCGCCGCGATCCCGCAGCCGCCTGATTCCGCTCGACTTCAGCCCCATGTGCGCGGATATTCCCCCGCATGGAGAGCGCCACGTCCCTCTCGATCGTGGAGATCCTCGGGATCGCCGCCAGCATGAGCCTGCTGGCGGGCTGGCGGCTGTACCTGGTGGTGCTGGCCACTGGGCTGGCCATGCGCAGCGGGCTGGTGCCGCTGCCCGATCACCTGCACGCCTTGCAGGCGCTGGCCAGCCCCTGGGTGCTGGGCATCGCCGCGCTGGGCGCGCTGGCGGAATTCTTTGCCGACAAGGTGCCGTGGCTCGATTCGATCTGGGATACCGTGCACACGCTGGTGCGCCCGGTGGGCGGCGCGCTGCTGGCGCTGGCGATCGTCGATCCGGGTGATCCGGCAACGCAGGTGGTGGCCTTCCTGCTGGGCGGCGGCGGGGCGCTGCTGGCGCACGGCGGCAAGGCGGGCGCGCGCGCGGCGATCAATACCAGTCCGGAACCGGTGACGAACCTCGTCGCCAGTTCCACCGAGGACGTGGCGACGCTGGGCCTGTTATGGCTGGTCTACAGCTATCCGGTCGCGGCAGCGGGCGTGGCGCTGCTGCTGCTGGCGCTGGCCGTGGCCCTGCTGGTGCTGCTCCGGCGCCTGCTCCGGCGGATCTTCGGCAGCGCGAAGCCTCCGCCGGCAGACTGATCCGGCGCTAGTCCTTCACCGTGGGGTGAGCGCGGAACCACTGTTCCACCACCGGGGCGATCTTGGTGCGCCACTTGCTGCCGTTGAAGATGCCGTAGTGGCCGCAGTCCTTGGCCAGCAGGTACTTCTTCTTGTCCTTGGGCAGGTGCTCGGCAATGCCCAGCGCGGCCTTGGTCTGGCCGATGCCCGAGATATCGTCCAGCTCGCCCTCGATCGCCAGCAGCGCGGTGTCGCGGATGGCGTCGGGATCGATCAGCTTGCCGCGGTGGTTGAACTCGCCCTTGGGCAGCGAATGCGCCTGGAACACGTGCTCGATCGTTTGCAGGTAGAATTCTGCGGTCATGTCGCAGACCGACAGGTACTCGTCATAGAACTGCTTGGTCCGCGCGGCGCTGTCATGGTCGCCCAGCGTCATGTGCTTGAACATCTCGTAATGGCTCATCATGTGGTCCGAGAGGTTCATCGACATGAAGCCGGCCAGTTGCAGGAAGCCGGGATAGACCTTGCGTCCGCCGCCCGGATAGGTGAGCGGCACGGTGGCGATCACGTTGTTCTCGAACCAGCTCAGCGGCTTGTCCATGGCCAGGTCGTTCACGCTGGTGGGGCTGGCGCGGGTATCGATCGGGCCGCCCATCATGGTCAGCGTGGCCGGGCGGCAGGGATCCTTCGCCGCCGCCATCACCGCCGTGGCGGCAAAGGCCGGAACCGACGGCTGGCACACCGCCAGCATGTGAGTGTTGGGGCCGATGAATTGCAGGAATTCGATGATGTAGTCGATGTAGTCGTCGAGGTCGAAGTGGCCCTCCGACAGCGGCACCAGCCGCGCGTCGGCCCAGTCGGTGATGTAGACTTCCTGATTCGCTACCATCCGCTGCACCGTGCCGCGCAGCAGGGTGGCATAGTGGCCGCTCATCGGGGCCACGATCAGCAGCTTGGGCGCATCTGCGGGCAGCCCGTCGCGCACGAAGCGGCGCAGGTTGCCGAACGGCTTTTCCAGCACCACGGCCTCGCTCACCGGCAGCGACGCGCCGTCGACTTCCACCGGCTGGATATCGAATTCGGGCTTGCCGCGCTCTTCATAGAGGTGCGCGAAGACCTTCAGCGCCGATGCGGCGGCGGGGCCGATGCCCATGTAGCCCATGGGCAGCACCGGGTTGTCCAGCAGTTGCGCGCCGACCATGGCCCAGTTGCTGGCCGTACCCAGCCAGGCGCGTTGCAGTTCGTAGGCGGAATAGAGCAAGTTTGCGTTCCCTGCATGGCCGCAAAGGCGGCGGTTGCCCGGTCCGCGATTGCCGCGTGTCCCGAATTTCGGCCTTTCATGCCCAATTTGGTTTCATGTTGCAACGCGGCATGAGAAAGAACACGCCATCCCGGCTTCAAAGCGTCACGCGATTGGGCTAGGGCGCCTGCCCATGAGCTCTCCCGAAAAGACAGACGTACCCCAAAAGGCCAAAAGCCTGCGCCCGCTGCGCATGATCGCCCGCGAAGCGGCGAAGTATCCCCTGCAAATCGCGCTGGCCCTGGCCGCGCTGCTGGTGACGGCATCGGTAATGTCGCTGGCGATTCCCTATGGCCTGAAGCTGGTGGTGGATCGCGGATTCGGCGGTGCCGGGGAAGGCGGGGGCGATATCGACCGCTGGTTCCGCTACCTGCTGCTGCTGGTCAGCGTGCTGGGCCTGGGCACGGCGGTGCGCTTCTACTTCGTCAGCTGGCTGGGCGAGCGCGTGGTGGCCGACATCCGCGAGAAGGTCTACACCAACCTGCTGCGGCTTTCGCCCGCCTTCTTCGAGGAAAACAGCCCCAAGGAAATCTCCAGCCGCATGACGTCGGATACGGCGGTGATCGAAACGGTGGTGGGCACCACGGTATCGGTGGCGCTGCGCAACACGATCATGGCGATCCTTGGCACCGGCTACCTGTTCTGGCTGGCCCCGCAGCTGACCGTGTGGCTGCTGGCGGGCATCCCGGTGGTGATCGTGCCGATCGCGCTGTTCGGCAAGCGGCTGCGCGATGTCAGCCGCACCAGCCAGGACCGG